>JBMZCU010000170.1:0-7524 GCA_049613705.1 Pseudomonadales bacterium
AGTATAGTGGCGCTGAACACTGGCAGTGTTAGAGGGGAGCTTTTTCTTTTTCAATGAGGCAAAAAATACGGAACGCGTAGATGGTGAGCATTGAATTGAAGAGGTCAAACGCGACATTGACCGGTAGTTGAACAGCGATGCTATTGTTGAAGACAGAACTCAGTAGGTGCAGTGTGATGAACTCCAATGCAAGTGAGCCCAGGAAGATGGCGCACAGCCCCTGCAACAGTAACCAGAAGTATTCTTGGGTCTCGCTCCAGCTCTGTTTGAGGCTAGACATCGCGTTTTGGCCTTTGATGATGCAGTAGTAGTCGGCTAGAGCGAGGCGAATAGCAATATAAATGCCTGGCAACACGAAGGCCATCAAGCCTGCAAAAATACCAAAGCTAGTCAGGGTGAAGATTAAGAAAAGCTTAGGCCAGTACTTTAAGCTGCCCAGTAGAGCCTGGCTAGCAGTGTAAGCTTTGCCCTCGACGCTCGACTGCATGAAGATAATAGTTGCCCCCCAGTAAATAGGCATCATCGCGAGGTTAAACAGCGTGATCATCATCAAGCTGTCAGTGAGCTGTTGGCTGTTTTGTTGCCCGGCAGAAAAATCGAGCTGAGTGAACAACAGATTGAGGGTAATAATAAACGGCAATTGAATGGCCGCTATCGTGGTGATATTGCGGCGAAAAAAGAACCAACTTTGTTTAAGGTAGGAAAGCATCATGGGGTATTAGGTATCCGAACTAGCTGTTTTGGTGCGCAAGCACGCGCTCTACAGTATCGACAATGGTTTGGGTTTGGTGGTCTATTTCAATATTTACCCGATCGCCTGCGGCGGCTGTGCCGAAAGTAGTGATACTGAGAGTCTCGGGAATCAAGTGTACACAAAAGCGAGCTTGCTCAACTTCGGCGATGGTCAAGCTGCAGCCATTGAGACCGATAAAGCCTTTGTCCATGATGTACTTTGACAGCGTGGCGGGTGTGTTAAACCAGATTTGACAATTGTTAGGGGTGTGAATGACGTCGCTAATGGAGACTGTGCTGCCGATGTGGCCTGAGATTAAGTGACCGCCAATTTCGTCGCTGAATCGAGCGGCGCGCTCAAAGTTGACGTGCTCACCTGTGCGCAACTGGCCCAAATTTGTCACCTTCAGGGTTTGTGCGATAACGTCAAAACTCACATCCTGGCCTTTAAATCCAGTGATGGTTAAACAGGTACCTGCAACGGCAATGCTGGCGCCGAGTTGAAAGTTCTCGCTATTTTGCGCCGGTAGGGTCAATGTCAAACGATTTAGCGCGCCGCGCTCTTCAACGCTTTTGACGGTTGCTAGGCCCTGAACAATTCCTGTAAACATCTCTACACCTTTAATCTGAGAGTAAATGACGCCTACGGGATGCTCTATCGCAGCTCGCGGCGCTTATTCGCTAAATGAGTATTAGCTATATAGTGACACTGCCTTGCAATATCAAGTGCTTGCCACATGCTATCAGCTGCGTGGATTAATTGCTTTGATTTCAAATATCGGTAGCAGAGCGTGTCGTGCTGGCTATAATGTGTGCCCATTTTCGCGATGACCAATAGAGTAGGGGTTGATGACATTGCAGCAATACACAGAACTGCCAAGCGCACTGACGGTTTGGATAGAAAAGCACCTCGGGCAGGCACTGGCCGAGGGTGAGCGCGAAGTGCGCAGGCTGTTCCACGGGCGTGCTGGCGAGGTGTCGGGGTTTAAGGACTTGGTGATCGACTGGTTGCCACCTGTTGCGGTGGTTCGGCTCTACGCAGAAATGCCAGAGGCTGCGCTCTCACAACTGGCTGATTTTTTGGCGGCTAAGCCTGAGATTAAAGGCGCTGTGTTGCAGCATCGCGGGCGGGGCACGAAAGCGCAAAACAGTGTCCTCTTTGGTGAGGTCGATACTTTACTTGAGGTCGCAGAAGAGGGCTTGCGCTACGAAGTGGCGCCTTTGGCGTTTCAAAATAGCGGCCTCTTTTTAGATATGCGAAACGGGCGACGCTGGTTGCGTGAACGGGCAGCAGGTGCCAATGTGCTCAATCTCTTTGCCTACAGCTGCGGGTTTTCTGTTGCCGCTGTTGCCGGTGGTGCACAGCAGGTGGTCAATGTAGATATTAGCAAGCGAGCGCTCTCTATGGGGCGGCGCAACCATCAGTTGAATGCGCATCCCAAATCGGCCACTCAGTTTATGCCCTATGACATGCTTAAATCCTGGTCGCGTATCGCCAAGCCCGGGCCCTATGACATTGTGGTCATTGACCCGCCAAGCTTTCAGCCGGGTTCCTTCATTGCACAGAAAGACTATGCGAAAGTGCTGCGTCGCCTGGTGCAGCTGACGACACCTGGAGCGAGCGTGGTTGCCTGTCACAACGACCCCGCCCAGAGCAGTGACTTCGTACGCCAGCTGATGGCAGAGCACTGCCCACAGTTTCACTTTGTACAGATGCTACCAGTGCCTGAGGACTTTGCAGAGGCAGATCTGGAGAAGGCGCTCAAAGTGATGATTTTTGAGCGCTCGGCCGATACCTCTGATCAATGATGCTAAGCGTGGCTTCTCTGCGGGTTCTGCCACTGCTGTAGGGCGCAGACGGCTTCGGTGTAATCGCTGGCCTCGGTGATTGCTGTAACGACGGCAATAGACCCCACGCCACTGTCCGCGACGGCTTTGATATTGCCCAGCTTTATACCACCGATGGCAACCAGAGGGATTGCGCTGGCGAGGGTGAGGCTCCAGCGGTGAAGGTTGGCCAGGCCAATTTCTATCGCAGGTTTTGTCTGCGTGGGGAACACGGTGCCCATGGCAATATAGCTCGGTTGTACGGCCATCGCCCTGAGCCACTCGTATTCACTGTGGGTGCTTAGGCCTAAATGAAGCCCCGCTTGTTGGATCTCATTGAGCTGGCTGTCGCTTAAATCTTCCTGCCCCAAGTGTACGCCATAGGCCTGGTACTTGATCGCCAGTTGCCAGTAATCATTGATAAACAGCCTGCTCTGATACTTTCGTCCCAACTCGCAAGCCGCTTGAATCATGTTCTCTAGCGCTTGTGGTGGTGTGTTCTTGACGCGCAGTTGTAAGGTTTTAACTCCGAGCTGCATCAATTTTTCGAGCCATTCAAGGGAGTCGACCACGGGGTAGAGACCGAGCGAAAGGGTGTCAATCTGGGCGAAGGCCTGATTGTCTTGGTGGTAAATATCGCTTTGTAAGAGCGGGTAGTTGTTTAGGTTCACAGGCCATGCTGGGCTACTTTGTGCCAGTGCAGCGCAAGCGAGCACCACACAGTCACAAGGGCGCTTGCCCAGCGCCGAGAAAGCGCTGCAGTACTGTGCGAATAACCGCGGTTCGAGCGCTTCTGAGTGTTTGTTGTCAGCGCGATAATTTCGCCTAAGATCGAGTATGGCCGTTCCCTGAGGCCCCTTGTACTCAATTGTCTGGCGTTGGCGATCATAAATCGCCAGTGAGGCTTTTCTACTCGCTAGCTCAACTTCATTCACCGTCAGTATTTGGCTATGTGCTCTGCTCAGAAAGCATAGATCGCTGTGCTGGACGATGTGCGCAAGTGTCGCGACATCTATGGTGCAGGATTCATCAATAAGAGTTATGTGGGGGCTTTCACACGCTAACTCGCGAGCATCCTCGGTATGTGTAATAACGGTGAGTGTGGTGGCGCGCGCATGCTGCGCTGTTATTGCGTAGTGTGTAATGTGCTTATTGTGATCAGCGATAAGTTGGCTGAGCAAGGTATTGCACGGCACGCTCAGAGCTTTCTCGTTGACGCTGATGGGGTAAATTTCGTTCACTGTGACGTCCTCATGTTCACTGCTGGTGCCAAAAGGGTTGGCCTAGCACAGGGGTGCTGGCACTGGCGGTTTGGCGCAGCTGCATAAGGCCGGCCAAATAAGCCTTGCGCCCAGCCTCGATACACATGGCAAAAGCGCTGGCCATGGCGATGGGGTCATCGGCTTTGGCGACGGCTGTGTTGAGCAGTACTGCATCGAAGCCCAGCTCCATAGCATGTGCTGCCTGTGAAGGTGCACCGATGCCCGCATCTATGATCAAAGGGATGTCTGGCATGCGCTGGCGCAGGCTTTTGAGCTGATAGAGGTTGAGCAAACCCTGCCCTGTACCTATAGGCGCTCCCCATGGCATGAGGGCTTGACAGCCTGCATCGCGAAGGCGCTGGCACAGCACTAAATCCTCAGTGCAGTAGGGGAGAACTTTGAACCCGCGGCTGATCAATTCAGTTGCGGCGCTGACCAGTTCAAAAGGGTCAGGTTGTAAATTATAGTCATCGCCGATGACTTCGAGCTTTATCCAGTTGGTTTCGAACAGTTCGCGGGACATTAGCGCTGTGTTTATCGCCTCTTTGGCCGATTTGCAGCCCGCTGTGTTAGGGAGTAGGCGACAGCCGGTGTCTTTGATTAGCTGCCAAAAGGTATCGCCGCTGTTTTGCTCTGGATTCTGGCGGCGCAACCCGAGTGTGATGAACTGCGAGCCCGAGGCGGCTATCGCATCGCTCATTTCCTGGGGGGAGCGGTACAGAGCGGTACCCAGCAAGAAGCGGCTGTCGAATTGCTCGTCATAGAGTGTCAGTGTGTCTGGTGTGTTGAGCGCTTGCATTAGCCGCCTCCTATAGGTTTTACAATATCTACTTCATCGCAGGCTGAAACCTGTGTGTTGCTGTAGTGGGCCCTGGGCACGAATTCGCCGTTGATCGCGACGGCGATTTGGTGCCCTTCGAATCCTGCTTTGGCAATAACCTCGCTGAGATTGTCTCCGTGTTCAAATTCGAGAGGTGCGTTGTTGACGCTGATAGTCGGCATCTCAGTGCTCCTGTTGGCGGTATAAGAAATCGTGATGGTGGTTGGGTTGTCGATTGAGATGGTCGATCAAACACTGGCAAACCGCAGGGGCGAGTAAGTAGCCGTGTCTGAAGAGGCCATTGATCGATATGTGCTTGTCACGCTGCATGATGCGCGGCATGTTATCGCTCAGTGCAGGGCGCAGGTTAGTACTTTGATGCGTGATACGCGCCTCGGCAAACGCCGGGTTGACACTGTAAAGTGCACTGCATAGCTCTAGCATGGATTGTACGGAGAACGGCGATTGGTCCTCGCTCTCAATTTGGGTTGCGCCAATCACAAACTGGTTTGCTTTTTTAGGGGCGATATACAGTTGATATCTGGGGTGCATCAGGCGCACAGGGCGCTGTAGTTCAACCTCGCGGCTCTCAACCGTGAGTACTTCACCGCGGACGCCTCTAAGGCCTGCGAGTTGGGTCTTGGCACCAAAGCCCCGGCAGTCGAGCACCAGGTCAAATCGGTGGCGCTGGCCTGCACGTACCACCGTATCGTTTTCAATGCTGACAGGAAGGCCGTCGAATATTTTGTCACCGTGTTGCGCACCCTGTGCTAACAGTTCTGTAAGGAGTGCGCCGTTGTCGAGCTGCCCCTCTTCTGGCAACAGTAGACCCTCGCTAATGCTGTTGTGTATATCCGGCTCTAAGGACGCAATCGCGGCGCGATCGAGTAGGGTGTACTGCGCACCGGCGCGCGCGACTAATTGCTCGACTTTGCGCCTAAAGTGAAAGAGCTCGGCACTGTCCTGCGGGTGGCAGATAACCACACTGCCACTGTGTTGATACATGATGGGGGTATCTGTACGCCGGTTAAGTGCCTCAATGATACTGGGCCACATCGCAAGCGAAGTCATTCCCAAGTGATAGATCTGGATATCGTCTTCAACGGATTCTGAGATCGGCGCAATCATCCCCGCGGCGGTAAATGCGGCGGCATCGAGTTCATGGGAGGGAGCGCTGAGGCTGTTTGCTTCAAATATAGTAGTGTCATAGCCTGTGCGACTTAGCTGCCAGCTCAGCAAGCGTCCAAGTAAGCCTGCACCGACGATGGCGATGCGCGCAGTATCTGGCAAGCTCATTGATTGTAAAGATCAGGGTGAAGGGGGTAGAAGGGGGTGTTGTTCATCAGCTTCCTCGTATGGGTATCATAGGAAGCGTAAGCGTCAGTCTGCCACGACGGTGCACAGCGCTCTCGTTCCCTACGCGGGTATTAGCCCGATCAGGTTCAACGGGACATGGCAAAGCCAATCTCAGCCTGAGCATATGTGTGCGTTTGAAGTAATGCACACAGATGCGTTGGACGGCACCCCGACAAGAATGAGCGCCAGTCTAGTGTGTGCGCTTTTCGCTGACAAGAGGCAGTGTGCTTTTGCACCCATTCATTGATCTGAGTTGGCTCCGTTTTTAGTGCAGAAACAGTGGGAAGTGCGAGAGTGTGAGAAAATGATTATAAGCATATATCTTTTTAGGTATGCTAGGCGGTCTTTGAATTGGGTCTCGGGAGTAGCGATATGCAGCAAACCATAGAGCGAGCGCTAGATATATTTAACACGCAGGCACGTGTGGAAATAGTGCCTCAAGTCACGCCGCTAGAGAAAGCGGACCGGCTCTCAGCGCGGTTAGGCTGTGAGTTGTACTTTAAACGCGATGATGCCACAGGGCTCGCTGGAGGGGGGAATAAAGCGCGCAAGCTGGAGTATTTGGTAGCTGATGCACAACAGCGCGGAGCAGATACGCTAGTGACATTGGGTGGATTGCAGTCTAATCACGCCAGACAGACTGCGGCGGCCGCGGCAAAATTTGGGTTGTCGTGTCACTTGGTTTTGGAAGATGTCGCCGGCGCCCCACGCGGCGATTATCTTCACAGTGGTAATTTGTTGTTGGATAAGTTGCTGGGTGCGCATATTCACACCCTTGCAGAAGGTGAGGATTTATTTGCACGCGGCGATGACTTGATGGCGGCACTGCGCGAACAGGGAGCAAAGCCTTATTTAGTGCCGGTGGGGGGCTCAAGTGTTGTCGGAAGTCTGGGCTATGTGCGCTGTGGTATCGAGTTGGCTAAGCAGCTAGCGGATGCACAGGTCGAGCTTGATCAGATAGTATTGGCCACAGGCAGTGCGGGTACGCAGGCAGGTCTCTTGGCAGGGCTTGTGCTAAGTGGTTGTGATGTGCCTGTACTCGGGATTAGCGTGAGCCGTACCCGTGAGGCGCAAGAGGCACTGGTGTCTGGGTTGCTATGTGAGTTACAGGGCTTTTTAGGCTTGCCGGATACATTAAGTCAGGGGAGGGTGCACGCAAACGGTGATTATTTCCACGGTTACGGTATCGCGACACCTAGCATGCGAGAGGCGCTAGAGTGCTGTGCTCAGCTTGAGGGCGTGCTGCTAGATCCGGTATACACCGGGAAGGGGATGGCTGGACTGATGGACCTTATCAAGCGCGGTGAAATAGTAGCCGGGTCTAAGGTATTGTTTTTGCATACCGGTGGCAGCCAGGCCATTCCTGCCTACGCTGACATCTTCTGAGCCACGGCAAAACTAAAGTTGAGTCATGGCCTAGATTACTGAATGCTGTGCGAGCGCGACAGGCTGTTATTCTATTGAGCTTAATCGCCTTTGTGCAGCCGGGTTTGTCAGATCGCTAAGGGGTGCTTCTTTTCACTGCGA
>JBMZCU010000171.1:0-7489 GCA_049613705.1 Pseudomonadales bacterium
ACGAAGAGGCTCGCTCCAGTGAAGAGGGCATCATGTCACTGCAAGTGCGCAATACGCAGGGCGGCCTAGTGGATCTCAAAGAGATTGCCACTTCGCAGTGGGTGCAGGGTCCGGCAAAACTAACGCGTTACAACGGCGTACCCTCGATGCCAATCAGCGGTAGCCCAGCTCCCGGTGCCAGTAGCGGTGAAGCGCTTGCGGCCATGGAAGCCTTTGCCGCTCAACTGCCGCGCGGTATCGCCTACGAGTGGTCGGGGCAGTCTCTCGAAGAGAAGATCTCATCGGGCCAGACCGCTTTCGTCTTCGGCTTATCTATCGTCATCGTATTCCTCGTCCTAGTGGCGCTCTACGAGAGTTGGGCTGTGCCTATCTCCGTGATGTTGGTTGTACCGCTGGGCGTACTCGGCTGTGTCTTGGCCGTTGCTATGCAGGGCATGACGAACGATGTGTACTTCACCGTCGGCTTAATCACTATCATAGGTTTGTCGACCAAGAACGCGATTGTGATCGTCGAATTTGCCCGCGATTTACAACATCAAGGTATGACGGCCTACGATGCGGTCGTCCAGGCCTGCAAATTGCGCTTTAGGCCTATCTTGATGACGTCCTTCGCCTTTGTACTGGGTGTTGTGCCACTGGTGCTGGCGACAGGGGCAGGCTCTGCGAGCCGACGCGCCATAGGAACTGGGGTACTCGGCGGCATGTTGTCGGCGACTGTACTAGCTGTTATCTTCGTCCCGGTGTTTTACTTGTTGGTCAGGAAGTTCTTTCCCGCCAAACCCAGTAAAGCGGCAACAGAAACCGAAACTACCTTGACAGCCGATGCTGCGGAGATCAAATAAATGATGTTTATTCGGCCCTCTCTACTCTTTGTGGGCGCACTGACGCTGGCAGGCTGTGCCAACTTTACCCCGGACTACAAGCGCCCTGATGCGCCAGTTGCGCCGGTTATTTCCGGTGTTGCCAGCGAGCAGTCAAACTTAGTCTCGCTCAAGGCTTGGCAGGATTTCTTCCCGGATGAAAAAGCCAAGGTCTTGATTGCCATGGCACTGGAGCACAACCGCGATCTGCACATCGCCGCGGCCAATGTCGCCGAGGCCGAAGGCCTGTTTAACATTCAGCGCGCTGCGCGTATCCCCACGGTCAGTGCCAACGGCGGTGCGACCAAGTCGCGCAATTCCAAAGCGGTAACAGGCAACAGCGACACCGCGCACAGCTACAGTGCCAATGTAGGTTCTACCTCGTATGAGATTGATTTCTGGGGTCGGGTGCGCAGCTTGAATGATGCGGCACTTGCCAGCTACTACGCCACGTTGGAAGCACAGCGCTCCAGCAAGCTAGGCGTGATCGCCAGCACCGCCAGCGCCTACACCAACTGGTTGAGTGCCAAGCAAAAATTGGCACTGGCCGACAAGACCCTCGAAGGGCGTGAAAAGTCTTACGAGCTGATCAGGCTGCGCAAATCCATCGGCATCGCCTCGGACCTAGACTTGGCGCAGGCAGAGGTTGCTCAAGTCACTGTAGAGGCACAGCGCGCCGGGTTTGTACGCGCTCTGGCCAGTGCTCGATCAACCCTTGAGCTGCTCGTCGGTACCCCAGTCAGCACAGCGCTGTCGGCCCCGACAATGAGTACAGATGACAGCTTTGATTTCGAGTTGCCGCAAAATCTCAGTTCACAGCTGATACTCTCGCGCCCGGATATCATGCAAGCTGAGGAGCAGCTGATCGCCGCCAACGCCAACATAGGTGCAGCGCGCGCCGCTTTCTTACCGCGTATCAGTCTCACCGGTAGCGCGGGCTTCTCCAGCACTAGCCTAGACGACTTGTTCAGCTCTGATGCGAGCACTTGGTCCTTTGGCCCCTCGATTAACTTCCCGATTTTCGGCAGTGATAACAAGGCCAACTTGGCGGTCGCTAAAGCGCGTCAGCGCCGCGAAATCGCACAGTACGAAAAGGCCATTCAAATGGCATTTTCTGAGATATACAGCGAGCTAGAGGGGCGCAAGTCTCGCTACGTGGAGATCGATGCCAACCAGCGCTTGGTCGCTGCGCAGCAAAAGCGCTTAAACCTTGCACAGGCGCGTTACAACTCTGGACTGGCGAGCTATATCGAAGTGCTAGATTCACAGCAAAACCTGTTCAGCGCGCAGCAGTCGCTCATCGAATCTGAACGCGGTATCGCCGAATCTATCATCCAACTCTATCGCGCCCTCGGTGGCGGTGACGGCGTCAACAGTAGCGCTAGAGAACGCGCCAATGCCGCCAAGCATAGCGCGCTTAAAGAGCCTGCCAGCGAAGAAGCACCCGCGGCACTCGAAGCAGAAGCAGAAGCAGAAGCAGAAGCAGAAGCAGAAGCAGAAGCAGAAGCAGAATAATGCCCGCGCGGGGCTGGATTAACAGCCCCGCCTTCACCTACTCGCTGTAATATTGCCCTCTTTAGCCAACCAGCGCTTGAGCTGGGTGAGCAAGAGGCTGGCGTGTTCACTCTTCTTGGCGTAACGGTCCCAGATTTTCACTGCCAGATTACGCGCCTTTTTTAGCTCTTGCGGACTCCAGCGCTGCAGCTTTACGCCCTGTTGCTGTAGACGCAGCAACGTCTCTTTCAACTCTGCGCGAAAAACGCCATCTAAGCTGTGCTGCCAACGCTGTGCCGCCGCTTTCAGCGCCGCGCGCTGCGGTGCAGTCAACGCCGACCAAGCGCGCTGGCTAACGACAAAATCCAGCAGTGGCATTGAATGAAAGCCCGGGTAATTGGTGTACAGGTTATCGCGATACAGACCGACATACTCATTGACCACCACATTAGAGTAGTCTGCCACGCTGATTTGCCCACTGCGCAGAGCCGGCTCAACCTGGGCGATCGTCAGCTCACGCGCCCGCGCGCCCAGTGCATTGAAGTAGTCCGTCACCATACCTGGCGGTGTGCGCATCAGCTGCCCGGAGAAATCGTCTAACCGTCCCACCGGGACTCTTGATACCAGAGATTCCATTGGCGAGACCATGTACGCCACCAGCTTTAAACCATCGCGCGCGTAGGCATCACTGAGGTAGTCAATACCGCCGTGATCTCGCAGCCAGCGAAGATATTGATTGGGGTCGCGCCAAGCGCCGACCAGATCACCGAGTATCGTGAGCACAGGATCGGCTCCTCCCCAGTATTGCGGACTCATAAAAAAGCCTTGAATCTCACCTAATCGGGTTGCGGTGTAAGCTTCACGCAGGCCGACATAGCCCTTTTTCTCTGGCTTGATAATCATGACTAAGGTGTTGTTTGTCGCCTTGGCAACCTGCGCGGCGAAATCTTGTTCGAGCTTGTATTGGATACTGTCTGCCAACTTGTTGCTCTGTATTCTCCACACCACAGTGGCCGCCTCAGCGGTGAAGGTAAAAACAAACATTAAACCGAGCCAGTAGCGCACCTCCCCTCCACTACTCTAAGTTTCCCTCTGCCACTAACCACTGCGTGAGTTCTGCAATTAGCGCCAACGCCTCATCGCTCTTGCGGGCATAGTTATCCCATACCACACGCGCTTGACGGCGCGCCCGCTTGAGTTCACTGTCATCCCAGCGGTGCAGTGTCACCCCTTGTTCACGGGTCTCCTGCAGTGCCTTGGCAAGTGCCTCACCGGTCACCTGATACGAGGAAAACTGCCAGCGCTCCACCGCCTGCAGTACAATTTGGCGCTCGCGCTCGCTCAGCGCCTGCCAAGATTGCTCGCGCACCACAAAGTCGTAAAGCGGCATGGAGTGAAAACCGGGATAGTTAGTGTGTTTAGCGTGTGTGTAAGCACCAACTTGAGCATTGACCGACAAATCTGAAAAATCAGCCATATCGATGCGCCCGCGCGCCAGGGCTTTGATCGCCTTACCGGCCGATATGTTGCGTGGCCTGGCGCCCAATAAAGTAAAGAAGTCGCTGATCATACCAGGGGGGGCACGCATCACTAAGCCTGCGATATCCTCGACACTGCTCAAGGGTTTAGTCGATACTAGAGATTCAGCAGGGGCGACGGCGTAACCCAAAAGCCGCAGCCCAACACGGCGGTAAGCGCGCTCTAGATAGCGAATACCCTGCGCTTTTTCCAACCATTTGACGTATTGCGCCGGGCTGTTCCAGGCCGCGACCAAGTCCCCCATAATTGAGAATACCGGGTCTGCCGCCGACCAGTAGGACGGCGTCATCAACATAGCATCGATCTCACCGGTGCGCACCGCATTGTATGCCTCACGCAGCCCTACAAAGCCGTTATCCGCCTTGAGCATAAAAACCAGCTCACCTTGGCTGGCCTGCTCAATCTGCCTCATCATGCGCTGCTCAATCTGCAACAGTGAGCTATTTTGCGGCTTGTTGCTCTGGATTTTCCACACCTTGGGCGTGGCCTGTGCACAAAAACTGATGATAAACATCAAGCCCAGTAGATAGCGCATTCTCAGCAAATATCAGCCCTCCCAGATAGCTGCACACGTATGCAATATACAAAGGTCGATTGTAGCGGCACATCTTAATATGAACAACACATTAATGAGAGTGTGTTACGTATACTGCACTGCAATGACTATCCCAGATCGTGTATTTTCTTCATCGCCAAAGCTTGCTAATCTTTGTCGGCCTCAATCACACAGCGAAGGTCTGCCTTGGACAGTATCAACAAAAAAATCATACGTGCGCTCACTAGCAACGCGCGCACCAGTATCACTGAGCTCTCTAAAATCGTGCACCTCTCAGCCCCAGCTGTGAAAGAGCGCATTGAAAAACTCGAGGCCCAAGGCATCATTCAGGACTATACGCTGCGCACCGATATGGAAGCCCTGGGCTATGCTATTTCAGGTTTTGTCCACGCCGATATCCTCGCAGGTAAGGAGGCTGAATTTAAACGCACGATTCAACACTGTGAAGCGATCACTGAGTGCTACAACGTCACCGGAGAGCGCGCCTTTATTTTTCGCATCGCCGTGCGCACGATGTCTGAACTCGACCACCTACTCGAACAGCTCTCACCGCTGTGTAAAACGGACACCTCGCTGATCCTCTCTCAAAGCATTGCGCCACGCCTACCCGGCTCTTTCTAGCACTTGGCGGTGACCTAAGAATGTAAAGTCGCCGCACAATAGCACCCGTTTTTCCCAAGTTTCCCCCCCACTCTTCCTTGATTTCTCCATGCTAAAGCACACCCTAAGTGCCTATACTGTCCCTTATCAGCAATGAGTATGGAGTTCGCCGTGACCGTTATTATTAAGCGCGAAGAGATCGCGCACTGTATCCCCAAGATCGATCTAACCGCCGCTATGGAGCAAGCCTTTATTGCCTACAGCGCAGGCGAGAGCGTCGTCCCTCCCGTGGCAGAACTGCTGTTCGACAACCCCGTGGGGGACACCCACATCAAATACGGTTATATCAAGGAACAGGCTTTCTTCGTGGTGAAAATCGCCTCGGGGTTTTACGACAATCCAGCGCTGGGTCTCTCCTCGAGCCAAGGTTTGATGTTGCTGTTTTCACAGCGCACGGGTGAGCCTGTCGCTGTTCTGCTCGATGAGGGGAGCCTCACTGACCTGCGCACCGCCGCAGCCGGTGCAGTGGCGGCTAAGTACTTCGCCCCATCACAGATTGAAGCTTACGGCATCATAGGCACCGGTATTCAAGCGCGCGAGCAACTGCGCCAGCTCGTAGCCCTCCACACAGAGCACGTATCACCCTGTCGCAACATCTGGCTGTGGGGGCGCAGCAATGAGAAAGCACAGGCACTGGCCAGTGAATTACGCGCAGAGTTCGGCGCAGCATTCCATGTACAGATCGCGCAGAGCCCTGCGCAAGTAGCCGCTAATGCCAACCTGATCGTCACCACCACACCGAGTGAACAGGCGCTGCTTAGCGCCAAAGACATACGCCCCGGCACTCACATCACCGCCGTTGGCGCCGACACTGAGCACAAGCGCGAACTGAGCAGCGATATTCTGGCGCGCGCCGATATCGTGGTCAGTGACAGCCTGCCCCAGTGCCAGAGCCGCGGTGAAATCTTTCGCGCCATGGCCGATGGAGCAATCGAGCTATCCCAGGTAGTCGAACTGGGCAATACCCTCGAAAATGCGAGCCTTCGCCGCCAGGACGATACGCAAATCACCGTCGTCGACCTCACCGGTGTCGCGGTGCAGGATATCGCCATTGCCAGCGCCGTCTACAACCACCTACACACTGCGAAGGACATTTAATATGCGCTATATCAGTAACCGCGGCGGTGCCCCTAGTGTTGATTTTGAAACAGCCATTCTCGATGGCTTCGCCGCTGATGGCGGGCTCTACGTGCCCGAGCAGCTACCGCGCATCAGCGAAACACAGCTGCAGCAGTGGCAGGGGCTGAGTTACCCGGCACTGGCCTTTGAGATTCTCTCGCTGTTTATCGAGCGCACATGTGTCAGTGCCAGTGAACTCAAGCACATTATCGATACCGCTTACGCTCCCTTTGAACACGAGCAAATCATCCCGCTCAAGCGCCTTGAGAGCCGCGATAAAACTTACATTATGGAGCTCTTTCACGGCCCGACCCAATCCTTCAAAGATGTCGGTTTGGCCTTTTTGGTCAACCTAGTGAATTTCTTTTTGGCGCGTAAAAATGAACGCCTGACCCTAGTAGTCGCCACCACGGGTGACACGGGCCCTGCCACTGCATACTTCAGTGCTGGCAAATCCAATTTGGACACTTGGGTGCTCTACCCACAAGAACTGATCACCGAAGAGCAGGCGCGCCAAATGACCTGCCTGCCCCACAACAATATCCACCCTTTCGCGGTGAGCAGCTGCCCCCAGGGCGGTGACGACCTCGATGAGGTAATCGCCAAGCTCTACGCCGACAGCGACTTCAAGCAACGGTTGCAGCTGTCCAGCGTCAACTCCATCAACTGGGGCCGGGTGATGATGCAAACCGTGCACTACTTCTTCGGCTATCTACAGCTGCGCGCGCAAGATCCCACTGCACGCGTCAGTTTCTCGACGCCCTCCGGCGGTTTTGGCAACCTGTGTGCCGGGGCTATTGCGAGAGAAATGGGGCTACCCGCCGAGCACTTAGTGGCGGCAAACAACCGCAATGCCTGCTTGCACCGGCTCTTCACACAAGGTGTATTCTCGCGCCGCGCACTGTGCAACACCCCCTCCTCGGCAATCGATATATTGATTCCCTTTAACTTCTGGCGCTACTTGAGCATCAAACTAAACGATCCCACACGCATCGCCCAGTGGATGGATGATTTTACCGCCTGCGGCGAAGTGCGATTCGACACACAAACGTTCGAGCACTTCAAACAGGGCTTTTTGAGCCACAGTGCAAGCGATGCACAGACGCTCTCGTTAATTGAGGAGCTCTATCGCGAAGAAAATTACCTGCTGGATCCACACACGGCTGTCAGCGTGCAAGCACGTGACAGCCTAGCACCGCAGCTTGAAGGGCAGTATGTGATCTGTTTGGCCACGGCACACCCCGCTAAATTCCCTGCGGCA
>JBMZCU010000172.1:0-7488 GCA_049613705.1 Pseudomonadales bacterium
CGCTTCAAATGCCGCGTAGTTGAGTACCGTCTTGGCGTTGTAGAGCAGTGCAAACTGGATGATACCCAGCAGCAACAAGAGCGCGACGAAAGAGATCACTATCATCTCCACCATCGCCTGCCCGCGCTGGCGAAAGTCGCGGGTGTTACTTCGATGCTTGGACATTGTCCCCCTGCTCGCGCTGGGTTAGCTTTCGCATGCCACTGGCATAGTGTTGTGCTCTAGCCAACAGTGGGTCATCTGCATCGACAAATTCCAACATCTGCTGCCAAGTTTTCGAACTCTGCTGCATCTGCGTCACCGCCATGTTGAACCACGCTTTAGACATTTTGGCATCCAGCTGGACCGCTTTGCGGTAGGAAGCCACTGCCTTGTCGCGTAACTTTAAACGCGAGTAGCTATTGCCCATGCGAAAATGTACATAGGCATCGCGCGGCGATACGCGCACAAGTTCACGATAGATATCGAGCGCTTGGTCATATTTTGCCGCACCGTATGCGCGCTCAGCCTGCTCAAGCTGAAAGCGGTAACTGCCAACGTCTCCCCCTAAATCGCTGTTTTTCTGTTGCACACCGGCACAGCCACTTAACACCAAACTCAGTGTTAACACCGCTAGTAATTTCATGTTTCCCTCCCGGCAGTTTGCTGTAGCTGCCCCTGTTGTCCGTTTGTTAACTGCAAGCGCTTAATCTCGCCAGCTTTGAGCTCTAGCGTCATTTTGGCACACAGCGCCAAAGACATGCGATTAGGCCCCATATCATGTACCAATTTAACGATTTGAAAGTCGCGATTTAAGTAGACCAAATCGATAGCGTAGCCCATGCCAAAAGTATGCACTGAACGACAGGGAGTAATCAGCAATCCCTGCGCGCACTGCAACTGCGCTAAGGCAAACAACCCGCGGTTGCGCTCGCGGAAGGTCTGCGTAACGAAAACATCTATCCCTAATTGCTCATCATCTGTAAAACTTAGACGTGCCTGGTACACTGCTACATCGCCAAGAACTTCATCGCGATGGGAAAACCCAGCACCATGAATGTGACGGGAAAAATAAACACGATTAGTGGAAATACCAACTTAACCGGTGCTTCCATTGCTTTTTTCTCCGCCCGCTGAAAACGCTCAGTGCGACGCTGCTCTGACTGAATACGCAGTGTAGTTGCCATGCTCGAGCCCATTTTTTCCGCCTGAATCATAGCGTTGACGAAACGTGTAATATCCTCGACCTGCAACCGCTGGGCCATACGCTTTAAAGCCTCTGCACGGGTTACCCCGGAGCGCATGTCACGCATTACAATGCTAAACTCATTACGCAATGCACCTTTAGGCCCCTTTTTTAGTGCTTGCTGCATCGCGCCCGATAAATTTAACCCCGCCTCCACCGCCATTGTCGTGAAGTCTAAATAAACGGGCAGCGCTTTGATGACATCCAGTTCGCGACGCTTTCGGGTATCGGAAAGCCACACTAGAGGGAACATAAAACCACCGACTGCCGCTAGCAGTAAAAAGAGCAAAATCCCCTGATGGTTTTTTAATGAGAGCAACACGAGAAGGGTCAATAAAGTGCAGATCACTGCAGAGACGATACGCAGTGCAATGAACTGCTCCGCGCGCAGAATGTAGCTCACCCCAGTCAATTGCAGCTTGCGCTCAACTTTATCGAGATAGCTATTGGAGTAGACCATCTCCACTAGCACACTGGCCATTAACACAAAGGGCCAAATCAGCTTGAGTCCACCGGGCAGCGGATCCATGTAACTGCGATCTTCATCAACTTGCTCAGGTAGTGCGCGCTGCATCAAATAAAACACCAGCATAATGCACAGCCCTATGCAGCCGATCGCAGCAAAAAAGATCACTTCTAATGTCAATTCAAACATCGATTGTCGTCACCTTCTTAATAAAGATATAGCCCAAGGTTTCCATTACCACAATCACCGAGAGCAGCCCCCAGCCCACTGGCGTGGTGAACAGCTTGCTCATCGCATCCGGCTCCAAAGTAAAGAGCAATGCACCGAGTAATACCGGAAGACCTGTCATCACGATACCCTGCATCCGTCCCTGCGCGGTGAGTGAGTCGATCTTACCTTCCATGCTCGCTTTGCGGCGCAAAGTTTCCGCCAGTGTCGAGAGGACATCACCCAAGTCGCCGCCGACCTCACGCGAGATGCGCATTGCCGCGGTAAACATCGCAAAATCCATCAAGGGGATACGGCGCTCCATGTTGCGCAGGGATGTGTCGAAATCCACCCCGATACGCTGCTCACGTACAAAGAGCATGAATTCCTGTGATATCGGCGCAGGCTGCTCCTGCATCACACTGTTGAGCGCCATATTAAGGCTAGAGCCAGAGGCTAGTGCCCCGCTTATCATCACCAATACATCTGGCAGCTGCTGCTCGAACATCCTCAAGCGCTTTTTGCGCATATGTCGGTAAATCAATATGGGTACGATAAAAACAAACGCTGCAATACCTAGGGCAACTGAAATATCACCCGTTAACATATACCCCAATATAGGTGCGACAAAGAGTGCTATTGCATTCATAAAGAAAAGCCGCTGTGGATCAATAAAGAGAAACATGTCCTCTAAATTACCTGTGGCTGTCTCTTTAAAAACAGATTCGTACTCACCCCAAAAGATATTCGCTTTCCCAAGTGCTAGCCAAGCGAGAATGCCGGCGGCGCAGAAGAAAGCGCTCAGCGCCAACCAGAACAGCGAGTCAGTCGCAAGGTTCTGCAGATAGGCCATCATCGGAAAATACTCATATCAACATTGATACCGCGGGCGCGCAGCGATTCGTAGAAGTGCGGCACCTGCCCTGTCGCTTCAAATTTACCAATCACTTTACCCTGCTCATCAAATCCCTCTTGCTTGTAGAGGAAGATATCGTTGAGCTGCACTGTGTTACCCTCCATCCCCGTGATCTCTGAAATATGGGTCACCTTGCGCGAGCCATCAGCCAGACGGCTCTGCTGCACTACAATGTGCACCGCCGAGGCGATTTGCTCGCGAATCGCACGCGCCGGTAAATCCATCCCCGCCATCATCACCATGACTTCAAGCCGCGAGATAACATCGCGCGGTGTGTTGGCGTGTACGGTAGTCAATGAGCCATCGTGACCCGTGTTCATCGCCGTCAACATATCCAGCGCTTCTCCGCCACGACACTCACCGACCACGATCCGGTCTGGGCGCATCCGCAGGCAGTTTTTGACCAAGTCGCGAATCGGGATCGCCCCTTTACCCTCAAGGTTGGCAGGTCTCGATTCGAGTGAAACCACATGGGGCTGCACTAATTTAAGTTCGGCGGCATCCTCTACTGTGATGATGCGCTCATCGGCGGGGATAAAGTTAGACATGATATTGAGCAGTGTGGTTTTACCTGAACCCGTGCCCCCCGAGATAATGATGTTACTGTGCTGCTGCACCGCCATCCTTAGGAACGCGACCATCTGTTGATTAACTGTGCCAAAGCCGAGCAAGTCATCGGCGTTGAGCTTCTTCTTGGCAAACTTTCGTATCGTCAGCGCGGGACCGCGCAGCGCCAGCGGCGGGATAATCGCATTGACACGTGAGCCATCAGGTAATCGCGCATCCACCATAGGTGAGCTCTCGTCTATACGTCGCCCCAGTGGCGAGACGATACGCTCGATGGCCGACATCACCGCTGCATCGCTGGAAAAGGTGATATCACTGCGGGTGAGCTTGCCCGACAGTTCGATGTAAATATCGTCGAAGGCATTGACCATGATCTCAGTGACATCGTCATTGGCCAAGAGCGCCTCGAGTGGCCCAAGCCCTACGGCCTCGTTGAGCACCGAGGTTTTGAGCTCCTGCACATCGACATTCTCAGGGATCTCCTTGGCCATGCTCTCGAGCACTTCATCTATCATAGCCTCGACTTTCTGGCGCAGCTCGTCGCCGTCCATAGAGCCGACATCGGTGCGCTTGAGATCCATCATGCGCAGCACTTCCTGATGGATACGGTTGCGCCACATAAAGAGGCGCTGGCGCTGTATCTCGTCGGCGCGCTCCTCGGGCGCCTTCTCATCCAAGGCGCCGCCGATGAAAGTCTGCATAGTCCAGTCGTCATCGGTTTTTTGCACTTTGTCGTGCTCGGTCGCCGAACCTATATCCGGTGTTGCGGCAGGCTTGGGCGCACTCTCTTCCACTGTACCAAGGCGGAAGTCGTAACTGCCGATGCTGATCACATCCGAGCTTCTTATCGGGCCGTAGTAAGGCACCTTGTTACCGTTGACGCTGATCCCAGAACCCTCGCTGACATCCTCTACGTAGAGACCGCGATCGGTGAGTTCGACTTTGCAGTGCACTTGGGCCACCCGCCAGCCGCGAATCTGCACCAGATTATCCCTTGATTTGCCAATAGTGCAGTGGCGCAAGGTACAGCGCACACGCTCAACATTGGCGCCCTTATCGGTAATGACGACAACTTCAAACATCAGTCTAAGATCTCCAGTGGCAGATTAGTGTTCTCTATAAACTGCTGGCGCATATGCTCGGCCTTTGCCAGTTGCGCCTGATTCTGTGCACTGGCTGGATTGACGATATTAGGGGTGATAAAGATGATGAGATCAGAGCGCTTATTGATAAAGTTCTTGGATTTAAACAGCTGGCCGAGTACCGGAATCTTACTAAAGAAAGGCATGCGTGTAGTCGATTTACTGACATCTCGATTCACTAGCCCGCTGATGGCGAAAGTCTCACCCTGTTTCAAACTGACTTCCGTGGTCGTCTTACGTGTTTTTAATCCAGGTACGCCAGCGACCGTTACTGAATCATCAAGGCTGCTAACCTCCGTTTCGATGGTTGCTATAATGCGGCCACCGCTGGAGACCTCAGGTTTAACCTTTAAAATAATCCCATACTGTTTAAACTCTATGGTATTACCATTGATACCTCCAGGCACAGAAACTGGAAATTCACCACCGGCTAGGAACTCGGCTTCGCTCCCACTCAGTGCACTGAGTGTTGGAGAAGCTAGCATGATGGCATCGCCACTATCGATCGCGAAGTTAATTGCGCCCTCAATCGAACCGACAATACCCACATCGACATCGACCCCACCATCACCTCTAGAATCAGCGCCACCTATAGTGTCAAATTTAATTCTCGGCCCGCCTGCGATGGAGCTCCAATTTATGCCCAGTTTTTCTGCAGCATTATTACCAAACTCTGTAATCTGGACGTTCATCGATACCATAGGATTAGCGGCTTCTGTCGAAGTCAAATCAACCAATTCAGGATAAGAGCCGCTCACCGCAGCTATGTAATCTTTCTCTTCTTGGGTTACCGCACCTGTAACTACGACTTTGTCACCCGCTTTGCGCACTTTAAGCTGCGGCATGTCTTTAAACACACTCGAGAGATCAGAGTTGGCATTGGGTTCAGTCAAATCAATCACATTGGAGTAAACTGCCATCACTTTTTGAATCGCCGCACTCGTCTTATGACTGATACTGCCTTTTAGCACGATATTGCTACCGATTTGACGAACGCTCAGCCCTTTGGCGCGCCCCAGGATAGCGCGAATTTCACTAGCACCGCGGGCCGAGTTACCACCGGTGACATAGAACCTGTGCGACACCACAGTGCCATCTTGCAGCCAGACATTCATCTCTGTGTCCCCAGCCTTTTCACCGAGAACTAAAAGAGAGCCATCCTTGAGAATAGAGGTGCTTATCAAGCTACCATTACCGACAGCCACCCGCTCGATACTCTCCAGCTTTAAGGTCTTCATCTGGCCGACGAAGAGCCGGAAATTCTCAGCCTGTGCCGTTGCCGATAAAACTAGGGCACTCAACAACAGGCCACGTAGTATGTTTACACTCGTTTTCATGATTACTCTCACTCTGTCACATCCTGTTCAAGGTCCACGGTCAGCTTCTGTACCGTTGCCACGCCATCTTTGCTGTTGCCGCCAGCGATATAATCCACAATGCGAGCACTTCCAAGTCCAAGTAAATCACCGAGAGCACCTTCGGTACCGCGTGCCGCCACTGCTGAAACGCCGGCCAGTACTTCGCCATTGCGCATCGCGACAGAGCCATCGGCGCGCACGATCAAATCATCCGCATCGACTACAGTACCATCTGCCAGTATCACCTGGCCGTGCTCGTTGAGGGTGGCACCTTTGAGCACAGTGCCATCGGCCATCACCACTTCGCCTTTGCTGTTCACTGCCAACTTGCCCGCAGGCTTGGCAATATTGAGACCGGCGACTTTGTTACCCTGCTTGTCACTGATGGAGCCATCGGCGTTGATCACTAAATCGTCTACGGCCATTACAGTGCCATCGGCGAGAACGATATTGCCGTCGGCGTCGAGCTTAGCGCCCTCAATCACAGTGCCATCGGCCAATACCACAGTGCCGTCAGGAAGCCGCTTAACACCTGCAAAGCTCTGCACTTTTTCGCCGTCGAGCACTTTGCCATCTTTGGTCATCACAGTGCCGTCGGCGGCGATGATCAAGCTGTCTGGATCGATCACGTTGCCATCCTTATCCACCAACTCGCCCTTTTCGTTCAAGGTGAGTCCGCGCCCGGAGAGGTCGATGCCCGATTTAGTACGCAACTTGCCGTCTGCACCAATCACTATGTTCTGATTGGCCAAGGCCACGCCGTCTTTAGTGCGCAACACACCGTCCTCGCCCATCACGACACTGTTGGCAAGCGCGGCAGTCTGGCGGCGCAGCTGTTCTTTAGCCGCCAATTGCTGAGCATTACCCACTACATCCGCCTGGCTGATGCCAGCGAAGCCTGAGCCCGAGTTATCGTGACGGTTGCGCAGCATAGCCACCAGCTCGCCTTTATCTTTGGCTGAGGCCAAGAGTGCACCCTCGCGCGGAGTGACATTTAAGGTAACAGTAGTGAAAGACTGGTTGATCCCGGCATCTATGCCGCCGCGCAGGAAGCGCACTTTCTCGGCATAGTCTTGGGCACTGTCGCGCCCAGTGGTCAGCACCTCGACGTTTTCCAGCACGGGCACTATGCTCTTGCTCTCAGCGCCCTCAAGGGTAGTGTTGACGAACAGATCAATGCGGTTGCCTGGGCGCAACAGCCCAGTAAAGGTATTGATTTCATCCACTTGAATGGTCATCGCGCGGCGCTTTTGCGCAATAGTGTCAGAGAAATCCAGTGGGAACTCATCGCCGATAAAACTGCGTAGCAGCGCTTTGCCGCCAGCCAAGTTCTGCTGCAGTACTTTGCCTTCTATGGACTCGAACTGTTCGGGACGCACCACATTGGTATCCACATAGTCACTGGGAATCTGGCGCACCGATAGGGTCGAAGTATCTAGCACATCCCCTTTGAGCAAATCTTTGGCAGCGACCACCACAGAGATCGGTTGAGATTTAGGCCGCAGCAAGTCGCGCAGGGATGACTCGCGCGCATTGAGGTAGAGCATCGCCAAAAAAGCACCTGCGACGCCTAAACCTACTGCGATGAACAGTAGGGTGAATGTTTT
>JBMZCU010000173.1:0-7458 GCA_049613705.1 Pseudomonadales bacterium
GTGAAAGCGTTTGGGACCGGCCCACTGCACCGGTGAAGCGCGCTCGCTAAATACGGGGTCTAGCAAGAGGTATTGCCCTTCTAGGCGCACCAGCAAGCTGGAGTGCCCCAAGCGGTAGACGGCATCGCGGCTGTCCTGCGCTAACTCGTTGTGCGCTAGTGGCTGCAGCGGAATTTGCGCCGCCGGTGTCGCGCTCTTGCGATCATCTTTGAAATAAGCTTTGGTGATCGACCACAGCTGCGATGCGCTGACGTTGTAGCGCACCTCTTGGTTTCTAAATTTGCCACCCTCGACAGGGGCTACCGTCGCCCCTTCGCGAACGACGCTCTTGTGTGAAAAACACGATGTCAGACCTATGCCCATCAGTACAACCCCAGTGATAACTAAGTACATTTTTCGCATGCGTAACCGCCTCATAAACTACACTGAGCAGTGTAATTGATACGAAATAAAAATACACCCTAGAGTTTACTTTTTATACGAAGTCGAGACACTGTATGTAAGGAGCGGCTCTGTGTATGGCACTGGGCTGGCATAGTCAAACTTATACGGTCCCACCTCTGACACCTAAGGCCAGACGTCACTCAGTGACTAATCATTTGTGAGAACACTTGCAGTGGGACCCACTAATACTGTTGAATATGATGTGATCTCAGCTTCCTCTACTATGCTAAATATATGGTCAGTAATAGAACAACACTTGAAGAGGGATCTTCCACGAAAGTACTAATATTACTACTTAGCATTACACTCAGCCTTACTTTACAGGCTCGCCAACTCACCCTCTCCGTGGGTGAAGGCGCCATCATTCAAGAGGTTTCAGCCTTGGTACTACGACAGGCTTACGCCGAACTCAACGTTGATATGCAGCTCAAGGTGATGCCCAATGCCAGAGCGCTCAAGGCAGCAAATAAAGGGCAGGTCGATGCCGATGTCTCAAGAATTAAAGGTGTTGACGCTAAGTTTTCAAACTTAATCTTCATCCCAGTGGAGATAAATTACCTCCAAGCCTATGCGTTCACTGCCGATAGAAAACTTGTACCGACCTCTTGGGCAAGCTTGGCTGGCAAACGCGTAGTTAGCGTCTTAGGTATTAAGTTTGTCGAAAAAAGCTTGAAGAAGCACAACATAGAGGCCACCTTTGTTCCTTCTTTTGCGCAGGCAATGACACTTGTCGAAAGAGAGCGAGCAGATATCGCGGTCTTTCCCGATATTGTCGGCTTAACCGCTATTCGCGAGGCGGGGACTGAAACGGTCAAAATGCGGGGAAAACCTCTTTCGACCCTGCCGCTTTATCACTACTTACACAAGAAGAACAAAGATTTAGCAGCCCCACTGACAAAGATTTTAGAACGTATGCAACAAGATGGCAGTATCCTTCGCATACGTGAGCAGTACATGCGTGACAACAACTTCGAACTTACACATTGAGCCGCACTACCCATTTAAGCACCAGCTATTGTCTCTCCCATTAGCGCAAACCTGAGTAAACTATACAACTGACAGAGTTTACTCAGGCACACGCTTAACTAACTCATTGCGTGCTCATTCAGGTCAAAGCGCCCCACTTCCCCCTCCAATACTTCAGAGAGTTCAGCCAAGCCGTCTGTCGCCTCAGAGATATAATCGATCGTCTCTTGGTTCCCCGCTGTCATCTCGCGGATCTGCTGTACTTGCACATCGATTAATTCGCTGTCCTGTGCCTGGGTGGCCACCGCCGTCTCCAGCAGCGCGAGCTGCTCGGCGGAAGCTTTTGCCCCCGCATTAAGGTCGCTCAGAGGTTGTACCATCTCGCGCAGTAAACTGACACCGCGCTCTAGTTCTTCGCGCCCGCTACTGATGCGCTCAACCGACACTTGAGTTTCACCCTCCATCGCATCTATCACTTGGTTGATCTCCTCAGTGGCAGTACCCGTGCGCGAGGCGAGATTGCGCACCTCGTCGGCGACAACCGAGAAACCGCGTCCGCTCTCGCCCGCGCGTGCCGCTTCAATGGCGGCATTGAGCGCCAGCAGATTTGTCTGTTCGGCAATCTCGCGCACTGTCGTCACTAAGTTACGTACCGCCACCGAGCGATCGCGCAGCGTGTCTACCGCCTCTGCCGAGCGCTTGATCGAGTCGGAGATCACATCGAACTCTGCGGTGGCCCGCTCGATCAACTGCTGCCCTTGACCCGCTAAGTGCTTGGCCTGCTCGACCTGCTCGCGCGCCTGCGAAGTGGTCGCTGCCGCCTGCTGGCTCTGCTCTGAAAAGTGGCTGACGGTGCCCGCTATACTGCGCACTGCCTCCAGCTGCTGCGAGGCGACTTCGGCCATATTATCCACCGAGGTATCGAGTGAACCTGCCGCCCCTTGTACCTTGCCGGTAGAACCGCAAATCGCAGAGACCAACTCGCTGAGCTCGCGGCTCATCATCCCGAATGCAGCCATCAATTGGCTGACCTCATCGCGCCCTCGGCTGACTTCGGTAAAGCGCAAATCGCCCTTGCTCATGCGCTGTGCCGTAATCACAGCCTGCTGCAGCGGCTTGACAATACTTCTGCTCACGAGCAGCGACAGCAGCACCCCTATGGCGATAGCCAGGGCCGCTAGTACCACTGTCAGTTTGATCGAACGTTCGCTGCTGCTCTGCACTTGGGCAAACTTGTTCAAGGTCGCCGCATTCTGCTCACTGAGATACTCCTCTATAGTGGACAACAAGCGTGTCAGCGCTGGGCGCGTTTTCTCTTCAAATTGCGTGATGGCACTCTCGGGATCCCACTCGACAAAATCGACCGTCTGCAGAAACTCGCGCTGGTAGGCCTCGCGCAGTGAGATAATCTGCGCCAGCTCGGGGCTCGCCATTTCACCGTCGCGCATCGCCAGTGTATTGAGTATTTCATCTAAGTTAGCGTTATCGCTATCCAGCGTCTTGTAGAGTGCGACGCGCTTATCCCTGTCCTGGGTATTGAGTATCAGCAGCAAATTGAGCGAAGACTGTTGCGCCAAGCTCTGCACTTGAGCAGCCAACACACCTTGGGCCACATCTTCCGTCACCAACTTGTGCGAAAAGTCCGAGCTGCGTTGCAAGTTTGCCACCGCACTCACGGCGATGGCACCGAGTAACACCAACAGGAGTGCAAAACTCACGCCCAATCGGGTACTTATCTTGAACTTAGTCAAAAACAGCGTCATACCTTTCTCCTGTGTGAACATACCACCGCAAAAATATCGGGTTAATCAAATACCTAGCCAATCCTACGACACTTTTTGAAATGCCCGCTGAACCAAGGACTGCAGCGCACGACAGCCGTAAAAAATCATGCATCACTGACACAGGTGCTAAACGACCGGAATGGGCTTGTAAATAGAAAAGCTTCCCAGTGAGACCAGAAAGCTAACCGTTTGTTCAGATAATACTATTGAGTGTAGCTCAAAAAGTGCATTGTGCGAGGAGAGGTATGAACGAGCCCCTATAAGCCTAAGCGCTTTGCATCGCTCAGGCTGTAGAAGAGGCCGCTCAAATCACAGATGAGAAGACGCCGTACAAGCATCAGTGCTGGTAGATGAAACCGCCGTACATATACTTAGTCGCCTCGGCGCCCAACACTAGCACTCTGTCGCCCGCTTGGAGACGCCCGCTTTCGATGAGGCCAGTCAGACTGGCCCAGATAGCTGTAGAGCCTAAGTTGCCCCAGCGCACGGCATCGTTGATCACGCGCTCGCGCGCGACGCCTAAGTGCTCAGCCAGCATTTTGTCGATATGACCGTTGGCCTGATGCGGGAGGATGTAGTCAAACTCCACCGGGTCAAACCCCATTCCCTTCACAGCCTCAACGCCTTTTTCAAACAGCAGCGGGCCTTGGGCGGCCACGTTTTTCGCATCGTGCTGAAAATACGGCAACCCTTTGTCGCAGTGCGGATCCCGTGAACCTGCACCACATAGCTGAAACCCCGGCGGGCGCGATAGCCCTATGTGTCCGCTAAAGCAGTGACTGATGATACCGCGCTCACTGCCATCATCACGATCGAGAATAACCGCACTGGCGGCATCGCCCATCTGTACATAGTTGATCAGTTGCTCTGTATCAATAAAGTCTTGGCTGATATCAAAAAACACTGACCCCACTTCTGCACCGACAATACACAGCGGCTCTAGAGATGCATCGTAGTTGAGCATAGGCACCGCGATCTGCAACGCATTCACAAATCCAGTGCACGCCTGGCGCAGTTCCATATAGGGGTTGGCAAGCCCCATCTCATCGCTGATCCAAGCGGCGTTTGACGGCAGCAAACTGTGAGGCGTTGATGTGTGTGAAATAAGATAACCTAAGTCTTTACAGCCAGCGCGCTGCATAGCCAGCTCGATCGCACCGCTGGCCAACTGCGGCGTGCTAATTTGCGGCTTGGACTGCACAGTATCTAAATCGCGGCTGACATAGCGGCTTTCGATACCTAGCCGCTTGGCGATAATCCCCGCCTGCCGCGCACTGCGAAAACCGCAGAGCTGGCGCAGCTTCTGTAGCAATTCTGCGTTGTCTATCAATCGATTGGGGAAGCGGTTGGCACAGCCGAGTAGGCGTACCCGTCCAGGACTTACGCGTACTGACATTGCTCACCTCCCCGCCTGCGCTTCACACCCGCACCGCGCAAGCGCGAAAACAATTGCTCGCTGTCTATGTCAAGGGCCTGAAAAGCATCCTCTTGGGTTCGCAACATCTCAACTAATTCCTCTTCTATCCAATCGATGGCCTGAGGCAGCGCCCCCTGCCCTCGGTGCAAGTATTCACTGTGGTGCTGCGCCACGCTGACATGGCGCGCCTCGTCTTTTTTAATCAGCTCAAATAAGTGCGCCGCAGCGGAGCCTGAGATACTGCTACGTGCCACTGTATGCATCAAAATAGAGACACAGCGATCCAGTGCGGCGATAGTGGCAAAGTGCTCGGCAACACTGACAGCCTCTTGAGCAATGCGCGTATAGAAGCGCTGCGAGCGCCTTTTGATACGGTGTAACTGAGGTGCCTGCGGCAACTTATCACACAGTAATTGCAGCGCCTCTTCGTGGTGTCGCTCATCTGCTTCGATCGCATTGAGGTAGTCTGCCGACAGGCGCTCGCGCTCGGCGAGCCTGGCATTTTCCGTATTGAACACCAGCACCGCTGACTGTTCGCCGCACAAGAGCAGCGGCACCAGTCGCGCCAGCGCCTCCCCTTGTGTGTCATTCAGTGCCATCGGCTGCTCGCGATGTTCGAGGCACCACTGCGCCACTGCACTGGGCTCAGAGAAATAACCGTTTACTACGGGCGGCAGTGCGAAACAGCGAATCATGAGCGCCTCTCCTCTCGCAAGCGCCTGGCCAGAGGCGGAAACTGCAGCAGCGCGGGCAGCAGCAAGATATCGACTAAGAGTGCCAGCGTGATCACTAAAATGCTGAAGGCGCTGATTTCAAAAATGGGTCTAAAGTCAGAGGCCAGCCCCACCGCCAGCGCACAACAGATAGTGATACTGCTGATGATGACAGGCGCAAAATAGCGCCGGTGCAGTTGTTCAATACTCACGGAGTCATCGCTCCTCTCCCTTAATTTACGGTACTTGTAGAGCAGGTGAATCGTATCATCGACAATGATGCCAATGATCATGCCGATCACTACCGTACTGCCCAGCGTGAGATAGCCGCCGCTCGCCGCGAGCAGGCCGTAACCGAGCAGTACAGGCAAAAAGTTGCAGCTAAAGACAATTAGCGCCATCCACACCGAGCGCAGCAGCAGCGCAATCGTCAGGCTAATGGCGAAGAGCGCGCCCAGCAGCGAAAAAAACATGCTCTTGGCATTGTGGTAACTGAGCTTGGCAAAGAGCAGATCGGCACCGTAGCCATCACTGACCTCAAAGTGCTGCGCTCGCGCCGCAAATACCTGGCGCAGATTGCTCTCCAACCGCATCAGCTCGCGTGCGGAATGCGTTTTTAACTGTACTTGCAGACGCAGGAACTGCCCCTGTCTATCGATATACGTCGCCAGTGCCGATTTAGATGTGGGCTGCGCCCTATAGCGCGCGATATTTTCCCGATTGAGCCTAGCGATCGGCGGCAACACCGCCTCTACACCCGGTGTTGCCGAGAGCGCAGCGTAGAGTTCACGCAGCGCGTACTGAGCATCTAGCAGCGATTGTTCGGTGTTGAAGCCCAGCGCAAAGCTGAGCGAGACCGCGCCGCTAAAGTGTTGATCTATCTCTTTAATAGAGCGGGGAAAGTCGTAGTCCTCGGCAAAATAGCGATAGACGTTGTCATCTATTTTTAGCCCAGTGACCGACCAGGCACTGGCCAGAGCCAACAAGCTGCTAAGCGCGATGATCACACCGCTGCGCCGCGCACTGTAATTGCGGTTAAAACACTGCGCCAATCCCGTGCCCGCACGCGGTGGGACTTTAAGTGCCAAGAGCGCACGCTGAAAAGGTCCGAGACTCAGCAACAGTGAAAAGACTATCCCCAGCGCACAGCTCAACCCCGTTGTCGCCACCGGCGGCGACGGGCTGGTCAACAGCAGCAGAAAGCCCAGCGCCGTGGTCAGAGCACTTAAACACAGCGGCACTAAGTTCACCCTAAAGCTGTGCGCCAGCGCCTGCTCGCTGCGCTTTCCCTCGCCGAGCGCGGTGTAAAAGAGTGCCACGTTGTGCATGTTCATCACCACGCTCAGCCCGATGATAATCACAGGTGCAAAGACGTTGATTGAGGTCAGCGACAACCCCAGCCAACTGACGGCGCCGAGCGCCGCGAGGGATGCGATCAAACCGCTCCCGATCAGCAGCAGTGCGAGTGAGAGCGAGCGAAAAAACAGGTAGAGCGTCAGCAACATCACCAGCAAAAGTCCCGGCAAAAAGACGCTTAAGTCGTGCCTCACGGTCTCGATGTAGGCACGGTTAAGACCTAGCGTTCCACTGAGTATCACCTCGATCTGCGAAGGCTCGAAAAGCGCCTCCATCTGCCGCTGCACGCGGTCGGTAAACGCAAGTATTTGCACCGCGTCACTGGCATCCGGCAGAGAGACCTCGAGCTGCAAGAGCGCTAATCTGCCATCTGCAGATAACAGCCCCGGCGCACTGTTAGCCCCGGCGCGCAGTATGTGGTTGCGCAGGCGCAGCTGCGCGAGATAGCTGTTGATCCGCGTGACTTCCGGCAACGCGCGCAGCGTTTTGACCGCCTCGCGACTGGCGCGGTAAAAGCCACTGTGCTCGCTCAGTGCGCGTCCATCGCGCGCGCGCAGCAACACGATTAGACTGTCGGCTTGATCAAAGCGCTTGCGCTCAGCTAAAAAGCGCTGTACCTCTGGGCTGTCGTCATCAAAATAAGCCAGGTAGCTGGCATTGCTCTGCAGGTTAGCCAATCCAGCCATAGCGGCCAGGACGAGCGCGAGCACTAGCCAGTTCACAAGGTTATGCTTTGCGTATAACTGCATCCAACTTCCCCACTCACTCCCTTCTATCA
>JBMZCU010000174.1:0-7355 GCA_049613705.1 Pseudomonadales bacterium
TTTTTTAAGGTTAGATATGAACGATTCTAGAGAACAATTTGGCTCGCGTTTGGGCTTTATCCTCGCCGCCGCCGGAAGTGCGGTCGGCATCGGCAACTTAGTCGGCTTCCCGGTCAACGCTGCCAAAAACGGTGGCGGTGCATTCTTAGTGATTTACGCACTCTTTGTAGTTGCGCTGTGCCTGCCGGTGATGATCGCCGAGTTCGCTATGGGCCGCAACACCCGTAAAGGCCCGATCGGCGCTTATAAAACACTGGGTGGAAACAATGGTATTTGGCGCCTAGCAGGCTTTTTGGGCATGCTCACGCCCTTTATGATCGCGGTTTTCTACACGGTCATCAGCGTGTGGATTTTAGGTTACCTCTTCATGGCCGCGACAGGTGATCTAACTCTGCTCGCAACAGACGGCACTTTTGGTGCCTATATCAGCAGCAATCACATCTTTGCTGCTATGGTGGTACTGGTCGCCATTATCTACTTGATTCTCAAAGTGGGGGTGCAAGACGGTATCGAAAAGATCTCCAAAGTGCTGATGCCCACACTACTGGTGATGCTAATCGCACTGGTAGGCTTTGTGTTGACCCTAGATAACGCTGCGGCCGGACTCGAGTTCTACCTGGTGCCCGATTTTTCTAAGATTACAGCCTCTGTGGTCAATGGCGCACTTTCACAAGCCTTCTTCTCGCTCTCACTGGGCATGGGTATCTTGATCACTTACGGCTCTTACCTGAGTCATCAGACCAATGTTGTGGGCTCTGCTAAAATGGTTGCCCTCGCCGATACCGCTGTCGCATTTATTGCTGGCCTTATGGTGATGCCAGCGATTTTCTCGTTCAATCCAGATGTCGATCCCAGCGAACTCAGCAGCTCTTCTGTCGGTCTTATTTTTGTACTGCTACCCAAAATCTTCTTGGCGCTGCAAGATAGCATAGGCTTTGGCGGTGCCAGCACAGTCGCAACTGTTTTCTTCCTGCTGGTCTTTTTCGCGGCAATCACCTCACTGGTCTCTATCATCGAAGTCCCCGTCGCCTACCTGATGGACGAGAAGAAGCAGAGCCGTAAAAAGGCGCTCTCGCTGGTCGGTATTACAGGCGGCAGCTTGATGGTACTGGTGAGCTTGTCCATGGGTATGGTCGACTTTCTCTCGGCGCTGGTCAGCTACGGCGGTGAGGTAAAATCTCTGTTCGATGTGATCGTCGATATCTTCTACGATACAATCTTGCCACTTAATGGCTTGCTGTTATGCCTCTTTGTCAGCTATCGCTGGAAGAAGCAGGCACTCAATGCAGAGCTCAGCGTCGGTAACTCAGCCTTTGAAGGTTCTCTGCTGCAGAAGTATCTGAACTTCTCGCTGGGTACATTCATCCCCGTGGTACTGCTGTTGATTTTCCTCAACACTGTGGCGGCTAAGTTCTTCGCTCACTCGCTGTTCGGCTTCTAGCAAACAGCCAGTACTTGCCCGGCGCGCTGGGCAAGTACGCCCTACTCTCTTTTCTGTAACGCCTCTACGCCTCTACAGCTGTATTTTCTTTAAGAAAAAACCTGCATTTTCAACCTCTTTGATATAAGTCAAAGTGCCCTCAACCCTCCCACTCGCCCCGCTATTACAGTGGTAAGATCGCGCTGAAATCGGATCCAAAAGAAGCTGCTAACAAGCCCGAATATGTTCTGTGTGGGCTTATTCGCACCTTCCATAACAGGAGGTTTATTTGGACAAAACTGCGCTCAAACTGCTCAGCTTTCTCGTTGGCAGCATTCGGGATTTAGCGCCCATCATTGTGGTTGTCCTGTTTTTTCAGCTAGCGGTATTGCAGCAACCTCTGCCCAACGTCGGCCAACTGGTGCTCGGCGTGCTGTTTGTTCTCTTGGGGCTGACCTTCTTCATTCACGGCTTAGAACAGGGGTTATTCCCTATCGGTGAGTCCATGGCCCACGCCTTTGCGCGCAAGGGCAACGTGCCCTGGCTGCTGATCTTTGCCTTTGCCCTAGGCTTTGGCACCACAGTGGCCGAGCCCGCGCTTATCGCTGTCGCTGCAGAGGCAGCTAAAGTCGCCGCCGACGGTAAGATGATCGCCGCCACCGAGGAAGCCATGGGCAGCTACGCCAACGGTTTACGTTTGAGTGTCGCACTGAGTGTCGGGTTGGCGATACTGCTGGGGGTACTGCGCATTATTAAAGGCTGGCCGGTACAGTGGTTTATTATCGGCGGCTATATTTTGGTGGTTATCATGACCGCCTTCGCCCCGGACGCCATTATCGGAATCGCCTACGACTCGGGCGGGGTCACGACATCGACCATTACTGTGCCGCTGGTGACAGCACTCGGCGTGGGCCTAGCCTCATCCATCAAAGGTAGAAATCCAATGATAGATGGCTTTGGTCTTATCGCATTCGCCTCGCTAACACCGATGATTTTCGTAATGGGCTACGGGATGATAGTACTATGATGACCAGTGATATTTTTTTGCAGATCTGGCAGACCACTGTCACAACGTTTAGCGATGTGCTGCCAATTGTCGCTATCCTCTTCGGCTTTCAATTCGCCGTTATTCGCAAACCTGTGCCAAACCTTGGCAAAGTCATTACCGGTTTTTTCTGGGTCCTTATTGGTCTTTCACTGTTTTTGATTGGCTTGGAGTGGGCGCTATTCCCAGTGGGTAAACTGATGGCGCAGCAACTGACCGATCCAGCCTTTCTCGCCGGTGGCGACAGTGCCGCGACTACATCACTCAACTGGCAGGACTACTACTGGGTCTACTTATTCGCCTTCTTAATCGGCTTTGCCACCACGATTGCAGAGCCTTCATTGATCGCCGTGGCGATAAAGGCCAACGAAGTGTCCGGCGGTGCTATCGGTGTCTGGGGACTGCGCTTGTCGGTGGCACTCGGGGTTGCTATCGGTATCTCACTGGGCTGCTACCGCATCGTGGTTGGCGATCCTATCCACTACTATATTATGGTCGGCTATATCGTGGTGGTGATTCAGACCCTGGTCGCACCAAAATTGATTATCCCGCTGGCCTACGACTCAGGCGGAGTAACCACTTCAACGGTTACCGTGCCACTAGTAGCGGCCCTAGGCCTAGGGCTGGCTGAGACGGTCCCCGGCAGAAACCCTTTAATCGACGGCTTTGGGCTCATCGCCTTTGCCAGCTTATTCCCCATTATGTCCGTGATGGCTTACGCTCAAATCAGTGAAAAGCTGAGCCTCAAGGCAAAACGTCGCGCCGCGAAGAACTAAATGGATGTAGAGATATGCACTTTAAATTGATCATTGCTTTTAACCAAGACGACAAAACCGACGACATCATGCACGCGGCGCGCGAAGCCGGCGCCACAGGTGCCACTATCATCAACAACGCGCGCGGCGAGGGCCTCAAACAGCCGACCACTTTCTTCGGCTTAACCTTGGAGAGCCAGCGCGATGTGCTGCTATTTGTGGTCGAGGAACACTTGAGCCGCCACATTCTAGAGACCATTAACCGCGTCGGTCAGTTCGATGAAAAGCCGGGCACCGGTATGGCCATTCAAATCGATGTCGAAGATGCGGTGGGCATCAAGCACCAAATCGATCACTTAATCCCAACTGTGGAGACCGAGCTGTGAGCCAAGTAACCCCTATAAAAGCGGCAGATGTGATGTCCGACAACTTCGTCATGCTCGATGGCATGAAGACTATTAGCGAGGCAATCGAGGCAATGCGCGCGCGCAATACCGATGTTGTGATCGTCAATAAACGTAGCGAACACGATGCCTATGGCATCCTTGTTCTGGCCGATATTGCCAAGCAAGTGCTGGCCAAAGACCGCGCTCCCGAGCGGGTCAACGTTTATGAAGTGATGGCCAAACCGATTATCTCAGTGCCGCCGCAAATGGATGTGCGCTACTGCGCACGCTTATTCGAGAAGTTCGGCCTCGCCTACGCCCCTGTGATCGAAAACGAGAACATCTTGGGGCTGGTCGGTTACCACGAGCTAGTATTACACGAGCTGGGTTAACACCTCGTACAAAGCATCGAGCAGCTGTGCCATCACACGGCTGTCGATGCCGCTAAAGCCAATGACCAAACCACTTTGCCTCGCACTTCCGGCATAGAAACTCGACAGCGCGGCGATCTCAAAGCCGCGCTCTCCCATCGCGCGCGCGACTTGCGCATCACTGAGCGCAAACAGGGTAAACACCAACTGCATCCCCGCCCTGTGATCAATGACTTCACCAAACACGGTAAAACGCGTCTGCAATTGCTCCAGCAGATACTGACGGCGCAGATCGTAAGCCCTGCGCACGCGGCGCAAGTGGCGATAAAAATCTCCGCTGTCGATGTAATCGGCCAGCACAGGCTGTGGCAGGTAGCTCGCCTTGGGGGCAAAAACCTGCAGGCTCTGGGCAAAGCGCTCGCAGAGCGATTGCGGCACCACTAGATACCCCAGCCGCAAGTGTGAGGCGAAGACCTTGGAGAAACTACCTATGTATAGCGTGCGCTGCGCATCTAAGCTGGCCAGCGCCGGAATGGGGCGCCCGGCGTAGCGAAACTCGCTGTCGTAGTCATCCTCGATCAACCAGCACCGCTGACGCTGTGCCCAGGCGATAAACTGCAAGCGCCGCTGCGGCGACATCGCCCCGCCCAGCGGGTACTGGTGCGAAGGTGTCAGCACGGCAAGTTTCGCCTGTGGTGGCGGTAACTGCGCGCCCTGCTCGTCGATAGGCGCTGCGCAGCGCTGCATCCCCAGTGCCTCGATCAAGCTGCGCAGCGGCAGGTAGCCTGGCTCTTCCAGTGCGATGCAGTCGCCGAGGCGGCACAGGGTGCGCACACTCAGCTCCAGTGCATCTGAGGCGCCGGCGCAGATGATCACCCGCTCGGGCGATACCTCAAAGCCGCGCCACTGCGCCAAGTGATCAGCCACGGCTCGGCGCAGCCCCAAGTCGCCGAAAACCTCCCCGCCCTGCAGCAGTCGCTGCGGCGCACTGCGACAGATCTTTGCCAACCGCGCTGCCCACTGCTTGTGCGGAAAGAGCTGCATGTCCGCCTGAGTGATGCGCACGGGCCGCTCGCGCTGCACGGCCTCGACAGGACGCAATTTCGGCACCTGTGACGCCAGTTCAACCCCGCCAATATCCGTTAAGGTGTAGCCAGAGCCCTGTACGCTGCTCAAGTAGCCCTCAGCCACCAGCTGCTCATAGGCCATCACCACAGTGGAGCGCGAGATACCTAGTTCGATCGCCAGGCTGCGACTGGGGGGCAGTCTGGTACCCGCTTTGAGCTCGCCTTCAATTGCGCGGCGGCGCACACCTTGGCAGAGCTGCTCAAACAGAGGTTTGTCACTGTCTCGATCTAAGGTGATCGCCAATACGACATCTACACGCATAAACCACCAAAATTGGCCTGTAATAAATTTCAATAATTGGATATTAATAACAATCCAAAATAGAGACAAGATAGTGCTATCTGATATCGACAGATCTAAGGAAGCCTTTTTTGGAGAACACTATGACAGTAGAAAGAGACAGCGAAGCTATCTACCCGCGCCCGCTCTACGGCGCCGCGCCGACCACACAGCCCAGTGGTAAATTGCCCGAGCGCGTCGGCCTCGCTGGCGAGCTGGTAACACTGGAGCCCCTGGACCCTGTGCTGCACGCGCAAGAGCTCTACGAACAGGGACATTCCTGCGAGCGCGGCCTCGCTATCTGGGACTACCTCGCCTACGGTCCCTGGCCGGATCTTGAAAGCTACCGCGCAACGCTGGTCAATCAGGCGGCGAGCTTTGACCCCATTTTCTATGCGATACGCCTGCACAGCAGCGGCAAAGTGTGCGGCCAGATCAGTATCATGGACATCAACGGTCAAAACGGCAGCGCTGAAATCGGCCATATTTGGTTTGGCCCCAGCTTGCAAAAAACGCGCGCCGCCACCGAGGCGCTCTTTTTGGCCATGGACTACCCCATGACCACCTTGGGCTATCGGCGCATGCAGTGGCGCTGTAACTCACTCAATAAAGGATCGCGCAACGCCGCGCGCCGCCTGGGCTTCAGGTTTGAAGGCATCTTCTACAACAACCTGATCTTCAAGGGGCAAAACCGCGATACAGCGTGGTACTCCATCCTCGACGACGAGTGGCCAGAAGTGCGCGAGAAGCTGACCCGCTGGCTGGCAGACGACAATTTCGACGCGCAAGGTGTGGCTGTGCAATCGCTCTCGGCACTAATGCAAGTGCGTAAACCTAGCTCACGACGTTTGGACTAGTCCGCACAAGCTGTGCTGTAGCAGGCACAGCAGCCAACACAGAGGAGTATCTAAGTGATCGAGCCCTTGCTCAGTTTATTTGCCATGTCTGTGCTATTGATCGGCGCCCCGGGGCCCGCCGCCATGACACTGGCCGCGATGGGTAGTGGACATGGCACGCGCAGTGCCCTGCCGCTGATAATGGGCCTGACCTCTGGTGTGGTACTGACTGGATTACTCAGTGCGCTGGGCTTTCTCGCCCTGCTCTAGCTATGGCCAGAAGCCAGGCGCGCGCTGCAACTTATCGGCGGGACTTTCATTCTTTATCTCGCGGTTAAGATGATGCTGCCACAGCAGAGACAGCGCGACGGTGAAATACCATATGGCTATATGACGGGCATCGTCCTCAATGTGTGCAATCCTAAAGGGCTCCTCTAAAGACCTATGATTTTATCTGCGCAACCTACAAGCAAGTAGTGACTAGACGTTGCTCGCCACTAATACTGGTGGTCTTAGTAAGAGCAACAACAACGGCGATGCTTGCTTGTAGGCAGCGCCCAGAGGGGCTTTACGTCAACAACCAAGGTCTTGTTGATACTGTTCGACGGGCAACCAGCCCGCCTTCACAGCATCGCCTAACCTTGGCACGTTGACGTAAAGCCAGATGCGTCAGAGGTTTTTAGAGGAGCCCTCAAACCTACGCCACTTTCGCGATACTCATCAGCAGCTATCTGCCGGCAGCCTTATCTAAACTCGCAGCGCTGGCGCTACTCGCTGTGATCAGCGCGCTGGCAACACTGCTGGTGGCCACACTCTGGCTCGCTGTCGGCAAACTGCTGCGGCGCTGGATTCGCACCGCACGCGGACAGCGCAACACACAAGTCACATTCGCCGTACTGATGCTGATCTTTGTCACCCCTATGCTGCTCTGTATCTAGTAAAAGAACACACCGCAGCGCCAGCCACTTAAAAACACTTACTGCGGATTCATCGTGCGAAAGGTCAAGTTGATGCGCGGCGCGCTGACCCGCGCTGTGGTCGGCAGACTGTGCTGCCAGCACTGCTGCGTCTTTCCCTGCATGATCAGCAAACTGCCGTGCTCGAGCAGCACAGACACTTTGTGCTTGCTCAGTTT
>JBMZCU010000175.1:0-7232 GCA_049613705.1 Pseudomonadales bacterium
GAGATGAACAGAGTATCAAGCGAGAGGCGCAGTGGATGAGCGATCAATCAGATGACGTTGTAGATCAGGATGCCATGGCAGACGATTGGGCTGCAGCGATGGAAGAACAGGGCGTGGGTGAAGAATCAGTCGATGTCGAGGACGAGCTAGCGCGTGTCCAGTTGGATGAGCTCAATGATGAATCTATCCCGCTAGGCGATCCTAAATTAGACGTCATTCTCGATATTCCCGTTACTTTGTCGATGGAAGTTGGCAGTACTGAGATAGCTATTCGCGATTTATTACAGCTTAGCCAGGGTTCTGTCGTCGAACTCGATCGTATTGCGGGTGAGCCTTTAGATGTCAAAGTCAATGGCACTTTGATCGCTCACGGCGAGGTTGTTGTTGTAAACGAGAAGTATGGAATTCGCCTAACGGATGTTATCAGTCCGCAGGAACGCATCAAGCGGTTGCGTTGATGTCTTATCAAGGCATTTTTACCGCACTTGCGCTAGGAACACTCAGCGGGCAGCTTGCTGCGAGTGTTAAAATCACCGATGAAGTTGCTAAACCTGTAGTGAGTAGTTCCCTGGCAAGTTCAATCTGGCAGATGGCTGCGGGGTTGGCGCTGGTGCTGGGAGTGATTTTTTTACTTGCTTGGCTACTGCGCCGTGTCAGTGGTGTGCAAGGTGCGCGACAGCACATTAAGATCCTCAGTGCGGTAAATGTAGGTACGCGTGAGCGCGCTGTACTGGTTGAAGTTGCAGGGGAGCAGTTGTTGCTAGGAGTCGCCGCTGGCAATGTGTCGCTGCTGCACAAGTTGGAGCAGCCAGTGCCCAGTGAGCAAGTCTCTGTTGTCAGAGGAGATTTCGCCAGCAAGTTGCAAAGTGCAGCAGCTGTGCTGTCGAGCAAGGGCCAAAAAGCCGATGATTAGATATTTACTCCCATTACTTGCACTGCTTGCACCGGGAACGTTGAGTGCAGCGGATGTGGGTATCCCTGCGGTAAACTTGAATGTCGCCGAAGACGGTTCACAGAGTTACTCTGTAACTATTCAAATTCTCGCCCTGATGACCATGCTGACTTTCCTGCCAGCTATGGTCATGATGATGACGTCTTTTACTCGTATCATCGTCGTTTTTGCCATTCTTCGCCAGGCAATGGGGTTGCAGTCAACGCCTTCAAACCAAGTGTTGGTGGGATTGGCATTGTTCCTCTCTTTCTTCATCATGAGTCCGGTGCTCGATAAGATCAATGCGGTTGCCGTACAGCCCTATATCGCAGAGGAGTTAGCGCCGCTGCAGGCATTACAGGCCGCGCAACAGCCCTTTCGTGAGTTTATGATGGCGCAGACGCGCGAGACAGATTTAAACCTGTTTTTGAAAATTGCTAATAACCCAGAAGTTGAAACAGTCGATGATGTTCCCTTCTCGGTACTGGTTCCCGCTTTTGTGACCAGTGAACTGAAAACAGCGTTTCAAATTGGCTTTATGCTATTTATCCCTTTCTTAGTGATCGATTTGGTCGTCGCCAGTGTCTTGATGGCAATGGGGATGATGATGTTGTCACCGGTTATTATCTCACTCCCGTTTAAGATTATGCTGTTTGTGCTGGTCGACGGTTGGGCGATGATTGTAGGGACGCTGGCAACCAGCTTTAACGTTTAGCGAGGCTCAGCATGACACCACAGTTTGTACTCGACCTCTTTGGTGAAGCGTTTTGGAATATCGTTATCTTGGTTACCGTTATCGTGTTGCCAAGTTTGCTTGCCGGTTTGATCGTCGCGACTTTTCAAGCGGCGACGCAGATCAACGAGCAAACATTGAGCTTTTTGCCGCGTCTTCTGGTGATTATCTTCGTAATCATGGTGATGGGGCCGTGGATGGTCACTAAATTGACAGACCAGTTCCGCCTAATTTTCGATGCCATACCTGTCATCATAGGGCTCTGAGAATGTTTGACGTCAACTTTTTGCAGTTAGAGCAAATGGTTGCTAATTTTATGTTTCCCTTCTTTCGCGTGGCGGCTTTCATGATGGCGATGCCACTGATCAGTACGCGCTACGTACCCACGCGTATTCGATTAGTGTTGTCGGTTGCTGTCAGCCTCGCTGTCGCCCCCGCCGTTCCTGAAGTTGTCCAATATACTAGCCTTTCGCTTTCGACCTTTTTACTCGTCGCTGAGCAGATGCTCGTTGGCGCAGCACTTGGCTTCACCCTGCACATCATGTTTCAAATATTTGCAGTGGGTGGGCAAATGATTGCCAACCAAATGGGCCTAGGTTTTGCCTCCGTTAACGACCCGGCAAACGGCGTCTCAATTGTTGTACTCGGGCAGTTCTATATGATGTTGTCGATGATGCTGTTTGTGACCATGAACGGGCATTTAATAATGTTTGAAACACTTGCTGACAGTTTTGAAATCTTGCCTATCGGCGTATCCGCGCTAGATCGCATACGAGTCTTAGATATAGTCGGTGCAGGAAGTTGGATGTTTAGCTCGGCCGTGTTGATGGCGCTGCCAGCGGTAACGGCACTACTGATTGTAAACGTCGCGTTTGGTGTGATGAGTAAAGCGGCGCCGCAGCTCAATATTATTGCAATTGGTTTCCCCTTTACGATGACATTGGGGTTGTTTATTACTTGGATGACAATGACGGGGTTTATGGCTCAGTTTGAGAGTTTCCAAGATTACGCTCTGGCGCTGGCGCGTCAGATTATCTCAGTGAAATGAGGGTGTAATGGCAGAAGAGAGCGGTCAAGAAAAGACTGAAGACCCCACCCCCAAGCGCCTCGAAGAGGCGCGCAAGAAGGGGGATGTTCCCCGATCAAAAGAACTCAATACCACTATCTTGCTGATGGCCGCGGCGGCGGCTGTGCTGTTGTTTGGTGCTGAAGCTATCGCCGACCTTGCGGCGATGATGAAAAACGGTTTTGAGCTGAGCCGCGAAGAAGCGTTTGATACACAGTATATGTTTATCAATTTCACCGACTCTCTGGTTGAAGCGGTGATGGCTATCTTACTGTTCATGATCATAACGCTGGTGGCCGCCTTTGTGGGGCCTATCGCACTGAGTGGCTGGAACTTCAGTACCGAGGCTATTGCGCCTAAGGGGAGTCGAATGAACCCTCTGTCGGGGCTTAAGCGAATGTTCTCGCTAAAATCCTTGGTTGAGCTGGCAAAAGCCCTAGGCAAGTTCATCATTGTGACTGCGTTTGCGATGTTTCTATTGGACGCAGTGAAGAATGACCTCTTTGAACTTGGCCGTATGCCACCCGAGGTAGCGATGGCCGAGGCTGTGCAAATGATTGGCTGGGCTTTCTTGTTTATCAGTCTGAGTTTGATTTTGATTTCTGCAGTGGATGTTCCTTTCGTGCTTTATGACTCTACACAGAAGCTGAAAATGACGTTGCAGGAAGTGAAAGATGAGATGAAAAACACTGAGGGTAAGCCCGAGGTGAAAGGGCGAATTCGTCAATTACAGCGCGAAATATCACAGCGCCAAATGATGAAGGATGTGCCTGATGCGGATGTTGTCATAACCAACCCTACTCACTATTCCGTGGCGATTAAATACGAGGGTGATCACAAGAACGCTCCTGTAGTTGTCGCAAAAGGTGCCGATTTTGTGGCGCTAAAGATACGAGAAATTGCTAAAGAGCACGATGTTCCGATACTGTCATCCCCGCCCTTAGCGCGAGCGCTATACTTCAATAGTGAAGTGGGCGATGAGATACCAACAGGTCTTTTCAAAGCGGTGGCGCAGGTTTTGGCTTACGTATTTCAGCTTAAAAGGCACAAGCAGGATCAAGCACAAAAACCAATCCTGCCACAAGAGCGAGATATTGAGATACCTGATGATTTACGCAGAGATGACTAACCCGCTGCGGATTGGCTACTGATATGGCAGGCGAGCAGTATGTATTGCTGTTTCTGGCAGGTGTGCTCTGCGGTGGCATCAATGCAATTGCAGGAGGGGCCACCTTGATTGGCTTTCCTGTGTTGCTCAGCGTTGGTCTTGCACCGCAAGTTGCCAATGCAAGCAATTTTCTGGCGACAATGCCCGGGTATGCTGCGGCTATTCCAGCCTACTTCAAAGAGTTGGCCAGTTTTGGGCGCTCGAGTATTGTACTAGTTGCGCTGGCGGTCGCAGCAGGTGGGGCCGGGTCTTTGTTACTGATTTATAGTCCGGGTGACTTTTTCGTTAAGCTGACGCCTTATCTGCTGCTATCGGCAACTCTCATATACGGTTTTGGTGCCCATCTAAATCGGTTGCTCCGTAGGCTCAGCAAGCGTGAAGACATGCGTGATAGCTTTGTCGGCCGCTGCTGCGTGGTCTTGTTCAGTGTTTACGGCGGTTATTTCGGCGCTGGGCTGGGTATTATTGTGCTGGCGCTTTTAGATGCATTAGGCGTGGGGGACTACCATCGTGCAAATGCACTAAAAAATGTCATGGTGACAGCGGTCTCACTGGTGAGCATCGGGATTTTTATTAGCGCAGGCTTAGTGCACTGGCCTGCAGCGTTAACCATGATGTGTGGCGCGACAATCGGCGGTTATGTCAGTATTCGCTACGCTCGCTTTATGCCTCAGCGCTTACTGCGCTTGTCGATAATCCTTCTTGGTCTGTTCTTTAGTCTCTACTACTTTATACAGCAGTACGTGTAGCCGTTTATTCCCGTGTGCGCATCCAGTATACTTGTGCGCTTATTTTACGTGCAGCTTAGATTGCAGCAGATGCTTATCGTGTGAGCGACTAAAGTCTGAGCGTGCGTGAATGTTTTAACGTGAGCACTATCGCCACATTTATATCGAGCTTAAGTGACCCGTTGTAGGGGGCACCACTGAGTACAAGGAAAGCACATGCCTATTATTACCTTGCCAGATGCAAGTAAAAGAGAATTTGAAAACGCCGTCAGTATTTTAGACATCGCCACTGACATTGGCCCTGGACTTGCAAAAGCAACTGTTGCAGGGCGTATCGACGGCCGGCTCGTTGATGCTTGTGAATTGATCACAGAAGATGCCAGCGTACAAATTATAACGGCCCGCGATGACGACGGTTTGGACATTATTCGTCACTCTTTTGCGCACTTGGTGGGGCATGCGGTCAAGCAGCTATACCCAACCGCTAAAATGGCGATTGGTCCGGTAATCGAAAACGGCTTCTACTACGACATTAGCTACGAAGAACATCTAACTAATGATGATTTGGCGAAAATTGAAAAGCGCATCGAAGAGCTGATTAAAAAAGATTACGACGTCATCAAAAAAATGACGCCAGTGGCTCAAGCGCGTGCAATATTTGCTGAACGCGGCGAAGATTATAAGCTGCAGATTATTGATGAACTCGATGACACTGTGAAAGAAGTCGGGCTCTATCACCACGAAGAATACGTAGATATGTGTCGCGGGCCTCACGTGGCGAATACGCGAGTGATGCGTGCATTTAAGCTGATGAACTTGGCCGGCGCTTACTGGCGAGGCAACTCTGACAACGAAATGTTGCAGCGTATTTACGGCACGGCATGGGCGGATAAAAAAGCGCTCAAAGCATACCTAAAGCGCCTCGAAGAGGCGGAAAAGCGCGATCACCGTAAACTTGGCAAGCATTTGGATATGTTCCACTTGCAAGAGGAAGCGCCGGGTATGGTGTTTTGGCATCCCAATGGGTGGGCGCTGTATCAGCAGATAGAACAGTACATGCGTGCCAAGCAAAAGCAGCACGACTACGAAGAAATTAAGACACCCCAGATTGTTGAACGCACACTGTGGGAGAAATCAGGCCACTGGGATAAGTTTGCAGCTGGTATGTTTACCACGCATTCAGAGCATCGTGATTACGCAATCAAGCCGATGAATTGCCCTTGCCATATTCAAGTGTTCAACCAGGGATTGCGCTCATACCGCGATCTGCCGTTCCGCCTAGCCGAATTTGGCTCTTGCCATCGCAATGAACCCTCAGGGGCGCTGCACGGTATCATGCGCGTACGTGGTTTTGTACAGGATGACGGTCATATTTTCTGTGCAGAAAATGCAATACAGTCAGAGGTGGCAAGTTTTATCAAATTCTTGCACGAGGTTTATGACGACTTCGGCTTCACGGATATTTTATACAAATTATCCACCCGCCCTGAGCAGCGCGTAGGCTCAGATGAAATCTGGGATAAGGCCGAAAAAGCGTTGGGCGATGCGTTGGACGCAGCCAAGCTCGATTGGGAAGTGCTGCCTGGCGAAGGTGCCTTCTATGGGCCTAAGATCGAGTTCTCTCTGCGCGACTGTCTGGGCCGTGTATGGCAGTGCGGAACTATTCAAGTCGACTTCTCTATGCCGCAGCGCTTGGATGCACAGTTTGTCAACGAAGAGGGTAATCGCGAGACACCGGTTATGTTGCACCGTGCAATTTTGGGTTCTTTCGAGCGTTTCATCGGAATATTGATCGAGCAGTACGCCGGTGCGCTACCTGCTTGGCTAGCGCCGAAACAAGTGGCGATTATGAACATCACCGACAAACACGCGGATTACTGCCGAGATATTGCAAATAAATTCGAAAAAAATGGATTTAGAGTCATTCAGGACTTGAGAAACGAGAAGATCGGCTTTAAAATCCGCGAGCGCACTCTGCAAAAGATTCCCTACTTGTTAGTGGTTGGTGATAATGAGGTCGAAAATGGCACAGTTGCAGTTAGAACGCGCAGCGGTGAAGACCTTGGAGTTATGCAAGTAGACGCCTTCGCTGAGTACCTAAATAGCGAAGTGACGCGCAAAGGTCGCAAAGACAACGATTAGGAGTAATCAAAATTAGACGCGATAATAAGAGAGGACGTGTAGATAACCGTCCTCCAATTAACGAGAACATCATTGCTCAGGAAGTTCGCCTGATTGACCAAGACGGCGAGCAAGTTGGAGTAGTAACTATTCGTGACGCCCTTCAGCGCGCTGAAGAGGCGGAACTTGATCTGGTAAAGATCTCTGACTCGAACCCGATTGTCTGTAAGTTGATGGACTACGGTAAGTTCCAGTACGAAGAGAAGAAGAAGGCGAATGAGGCTAAGAAGAAGCAGCACGCCACCCAGATCAAGGAAATCAAGTTTCGTCCTGGCACGGAAGATGGGGATTATCAGGTAAAACTACGCAACCTGATACGTTTCCTTGAAGATGGGGACAAGACGAAGGTCACAGTTCGCTTTCGCGGTCGTGAGATGGCGCACCAAGAGCTCGGTATGGAGCTTTTGAAGCGTGTCGAAAAAGAC
>JBMZCU010000176.1:0-7181 GCA_049613705.1 Pseudomonadales bacterium
CTTTCGCTACCGCTGAGCGAATTGGTCGCTGAGCGCTGGCGTGAAAGTGTCGAGACGCTCGCCGACGGTGAAGATTTCAATGCAATCGTAAGAACAGTATCAGGAGGTGCGCAATGAGCTTTGTAACAACGCAAGATGGTCAGTTAGAGGTCGAGCAACTGCTGGCACATTTTTTTGGCGAAGGCACAGCATTTGGTAGCTGGATCGACGGTGAACTCGTCGCCGGGCGCGGTGAGGTGATAGCACTGACCAATCCGGCAACAGCCACAGCACTACTTGAGTATCGCGATGCGGGTGCAGAGCTGGTGGCCCAAGCAGGCGATGCAGCCAAACGCGCACAGCGCCAGTGGTGGGCGCTTACCGCCAGTGCCCGCGCCAGGGTGATGTGGCAATGCGGCCAGGCTGTGCGAGAGGTTGCAGAACAGTTGGCACAGCTGGAGTCTATCTCTGCAGGTAAGCCGATTCGCGATTGCCGTGTTGAAGTGGCCAAAGTATCTGAGATGTTTGAGTACTATGCTGGCTGGTGCGACAAGCTCACCGGACAAGTCATTCCCGTCCCGACTAGCCATCTCAATTACACCCGTCACGAGCCTTACGGCGTGGTCACACAGATCACGCCCTGGAATGCGCCTGTGTTCACCTGTGGCTGGCAGCTCGCACCGGCGATATGTGCCGGTAACGCGGTATTGCTGAAACCTTCCGAGCTGACACCGCTGACCTCGACAGTCACAGCTAAACTGCTAGAGCAGGCGGGTGTACCTAAGGGGTTGATCAATGTGATCAACGGGCTAGGTCATACGACAGGTGCCGCGGCCATTGCCAACCCCGCGACGGGCAAAGTGGTGTTTGTCGGCTCGCCGCAGACAGGTGGGGTAATTGCCGCTGCCGCGGCGCAGCGTGTTATCCCCTGTGTTTTGGAGCTCGGTGGTAAGTCTGCAAATATTGTTTTCGACGATGCTGATTTAGATCGCGCCGTCGTAGGTGCTCAGGCGGCTGTATTTGCCGCGGCGGGGCAGAGCTGTGTATCGGGTTCGCGCCTGTTGGTGCAGCGCGGCGTTTACGATCAGGTGGTTGAGCGCGTAGCCGCGGCAAGTGTCAAACTGCCGCAGGGCTTGCCTTGGCAAGAGGATACTATGATAGGTCCGATCAACAATGCCAAACAGTTCGCACACATCGAATCCCTTGTCGGTGCCGGAGTGTTGGCCGGAGCGAGTGTCGCGGCAGGTGGCGCTAAAGCGCAGATTAGTGGCGGCGAATCAGGCTACTTCTACCAGCCGACAGTCCTCGCCGATGTCGACAATCGCATGGCGGTAGCGCAGGAAGAAATTTTTGGCCCTGTAGTTTCTGTGATTCCTTTTGACAGCGAAGATGAAGCGGTACAAATTGCCAATGACAGCCGCTTTGGGCTCGGTGGTGCTGTATGGACAGCCGATGTCGGGCGCGCTCATCGTCTGGCCGCACAAGTTAATGCCGGTACGTTTTGGGTTAACAGCTACAAGGCGATCAACGTGATGTCACCGTTCGGCGGCTTTGGCGAGAGTGGCTATGGTCGCTCCAGTGGTTACGAGGGGCTCTTGGAGTATACGCGTACGAAGAGTGTCTGGGTCGAAACAGCCAGAGAGGCGGCGGTACAGTTCGGCTATTCTATTGAATGAGGTGAGCGATGAGTGAATTTCACAACGACATTAACCCCGCCACGCTGTGGCGGGATATACAACAGCAAGCCAGTGGCGATGCCGAGCGCGAGCCATTACTGCGCGACGCGCTTTGTGAGCACATTATAGATCGCGACAGTTTCGCTCAATCTCTGGCATCAGTTCTGGCATCGAAAATAGCTGAGTCCGTTGAGCAGCGCAGTGCTTGGCGCGAAGCTTTTGAGCAGCTGTTTGCTGCCCAGCCCACCATTGTGGCAGCTGCACTGCGCGATCTTAGTTGCCAGCTGCAGAGCAACGCCGCCATACGCGGACTGTACACTCCCCTGCTTTATTTTGGTGGCTATCACGCATTGCAGTGCTACCGCATTGCACATTGCTACTGGCACGGTGATCGCAGCGCACTGGCAAACTATATACAGGGCCGGGCAATTTCACTGTTTGGTGTCGATATCCACCCGGGGGCTAAAATAGGCAGTGCGATCTTTATGGACCATGCAGTGGGGATCGTTATCGGTGAAACCGCTATCGTCGAAGACGAAGTCACTATCTTCCAGAGTGTGACCTTAGGTGGCACAGGAAAAGGCACGGGCAAGCGTCACCCTACAGTGCGGCGCGGTGCATTTATTGGCTCTTGTGCAGTCGTGCTTGGGGATATAGAAATAGGTGAGGGTGCGAAAGTAGGCGCAGGGGCCGTGGTGGTCAAAGATTTGGCTGCGCACAATACGGCTATAGGACCGTGCGCTGATGTGTTAGTCAGTCGGGGCAGTGCGCAACAAGGCGCGACGACGAAAAGTACAGAGGAGTAAACGATGAAAAATCACTTAGGTATCGATCACCCCCTAGTCGCAGTTAGGGATATGGACAAGGTCATCGAGGAGTATGCAAAGCTCGGCTTTTTTATCAATCCGCGCCATCACCACCCCTGGGGAACAGACAATCACTTGCTGATGTTCCCGGATAACTTTATCGAACTGATCAGTGTGTACGATGAGCGTAAGTTAGATCTGAAGAACGAGAAAGGGTTTGCCTTTGGGCGCTTTATCGATGATTCAATCCGGCGTCGCGAGGGGATTTCGCTGGTGGCGCTGCACAGTGAAGATGCACGTGCCGACCATCAGATGCTCGAACAGCGTGGTGTTGAAAATCAGGGGATCGTCGACTTTCGCCGCGTCGCGCATCGCCCCGATGGCAGTGAGGAAGAAGCCGTCGTTTCGCTGGTCATGCTGATTAATTCAGAGTGCCCCGCAATTTCTAATTTCTTCTGCCATCAGCACAAGCCGGAGCTGGTGTGGGTAGAGGAGTGGATGAACCACCCCAACGGTGCCAATGCGATCACTGCAGTAAGTTATATTGCACCAGAACCCGCACAATTTATCGATAGATTCAGCGGTATTTATGGGGCGCAAGCGGTAAACTATAGCGAAGGTTACCTGCAAGTGCAGACAGATCGCGGCATTTTTGAAGTGATGTCACCCGCCTATGCGGATCATCGCTTTGCCGGGGTTGAGTTGAGTGTCAATCAAGACGAGCTACCCAGCGGGGTGGCCATTCGCGTCAGCACGGCAACGCCGAAGCGCGCACGTGAAATTCTGCTGCAAAACGCAATCGACTTTGTCGATACAACGGATGGCGGGCTACGTATCGCTCCCCATTGCGCAGGTAACACTATCATCGAAATTTATCCCAGTACAGAGGCCTAGCGTGACGCAACACAGTGCAGCGATTATTGAAGAGGAGGGCGCGCTCCATCGCGAGATGCGCCAGTGGCGACGTGATTTTCACAGCTACCCTGAAACCGCGTTTGAAGAGCATCGCACCGCTGGTATTGTGGCGCAGTTACTTGAGAGCTTCGGCCTTGAGGTGCACACCGAAATTGCAGTGACCGGTGTTGTCGGCGTGCTGCACGGCCAGCTCGGTGAGGGGGGCTCTATTGCGTTGCGCGCAGACATGGACGCCCTCAATTTGCAGGAGCTCAACAGCTTTGAACACTGCTCTAAGCACCCGGGTAAGATGCACGGCTGTGGCCACGATGGTCACACGGCAATGCTGCTGGGCGCGGCTAAGCATTTGGCTGAAAACCCGCAGTTCGCAGGGAGTGTTGTGTTTATCTTCCAACCCGCTGAAGAGGGAGAGGCCGGCGCCAAGGCCATGTGTGACCAGGGGCTGTTTGAGCGCTTTGATGTCGATGCGGTTTACGGTATGCACAATTGGCCGGGGCTGCCAGAAGGGCACTTTGCCGTGCATAACGGCCCTGTAATGGCATCTATGGATGTCTTTGATATTGAAGTGACTGGGCAGGGTGGTCACGGCGGTATGCCGCATTTGGGTATAGACCCTGTGCTGGTGGCGGGGCAGTTGATCAGTGCGCTGCAAAGTATCGTTGCGCGCAGCCTTAATCCGCTGGATTCTGGGGTGGTCAGTATCACGCGAATGTCAGGGGGAGACGCCTATAACGTCATTCCTGAGAAGGTCGTGCTCTCGGGAACGTGCCGTGCTTTTAGCGAGCAAGTGCAACAGCAGCTAGAGAGTAAAATGCGTTGTAAGGTCGAGCACATATGCGCGGCTTACGGTGCTAAGGGCACGTTAGATTATAGACGTGTCTACCCCGCAACAGTCAACACGCAAGCACATGCCGCGCACTGCGCGCAGGTGTGCCGTGAGCTAGTGGGAGAGAGCAGCGTCAGTACCCGTGAACTGCCGAGCATGGGGGCTGAGGATTTCGCCTTTATGCTGCAACAGCGCCAAGGTGCTTATATCTGGGTCGGCAATGGTCGTGCGGGGCAGGGTCACGGGTTGCACAACCCCAACTATGACTTTAACGATGCCATATTGCCACTGGGCGCCAGCTATTGGGTCAGCTTAGTTCAGCATCGCTTGAATCCTTAGGCTTTCGGCGTGTCGGTGATTAACCAAAAGCGGGTGGCTTATCTCTACTGGGCGGTAACGTTAGGGACTGTTCGCGCTGCGGCGGATAAGTTTGATGTCGCCCCCTCCGCTGTCAGCCGCCAAATTGCGCTGCTTGAGCAAGAGCTTGCAAGCACCTTAATTGAGCGTCATCGCAAAGGGGTAAAGGTGACGCCTGCCGGTGAAGTGGTCTTGCGCCACTACCGCGAGTCGCTCGCCCACCAGGAAGATTGCCTGGCCAAGCTCAGCTCTCTTCGCGGTCTACACAGCGGTGAGATCAAACTTGCAGTGGGTGAGGGCTTTGTCGGTGATTTGATGAGCGATCCGCTGCCGAGCTTTCACCGCAGTTACCCCAATTTACAGGTGTCCATTTCAATGGGCGGCTCCCGTGAGGTATTGAGTCAGATCGAAGAAGACCAGGCCCACATAGGTTTACTGTTCCATCCTCCCGATCACCCTAAAATCCGCACACACACTTCGCAGCCACATCCGCTGTGTTTGATTGTGCCACCCGGTCACGCATTATTACAGCGCGAGGGGCCTGTCAGCTTTGAAGAGGCCGTCGCCTTCCCCTGTGCACTACAGGAGTCACATTTTGGGGTGCGCCAGCTCTTAGCGATGGCAGAATTTGAGCAGCGTATTCGCCTCGACCCTATTGTCGTGACTAACTCTATTGCGGTGATGAAGCACTTTGTGCGCGCCAACATGGGTGTTACCTACTTGCCCGAGTTTGTCGTTGCGCGCGAGGTCGACGACGCTCAACTAGCCGCTATAGAAATTGCGCATCCCCTTTTGAGTGCCGGTCAAGCGCAGATCATTACTCGCCTTGGGCGGCAGCTACCGCCGGGCCCTGCCGCGCTGTTGCAGCACTTAACGGCCTGGATGCGCGCTTTCAACGCTTGAGCTTTCAGCGCTCACTCGGCAGTATTTCCCTGACGGCACTCCTCTTTATCGGCACGTAAAAAGTGCTGCACGGCCGCGTAATTTTAAGTAGAATGCTCGGTTCGAAATTTTTACTCGCTAGGCGATTAAAATAGTAAACGCAACAGTGCGGGAGGGCGCGTATGATTCAAAATACCGTTGAGGGCAAGCGGCCCTTCCCTCCTAAAACAAGAAAAACAGCAACACCGAGGAATACATGAAACCGACCTTTAGCAGACGTTTGTCACCCCTAGTCACCGCTATCTTACTCGCCAGCAGCAGCAGTGTGTTTGCCGCCGGTTACCAGCTCAAGGAACAGAGCGCTGAAGGCCAAGGAAACTCTTTTGCCGGGCAGACTGCCAAGGCTTACGATGCCAGCACCGTTTTTTTTAACCCTGCGGGTATGTCGCGCCTAGAGCGCGATCAGATCCAGGGAAATTTGACCTATATAGCTCCCACTGCAGATTACTTGCACGGTAGTTTTTCAGGCGCTAACACTCCTTTTTCTGAAACAAACCAAGATGGCGGAGTATCAGCTTTTGTCCCCGCATCTTACGGTGTGTGGAAATTAAATGAGAAGATGCACTTTGGTTTTGCGATTAATGCCCCTTTTGGTCTGTCGACAGAATACGATCGCGATTGGGTGGGGGCGAATGCCAATGTAAAGAGTGAAATCACAACGATTAACTTAGCTCCCTCACTGTCTTACAAAGTGACACCAAAGTTTTCGGTCGGCGCTAGTTTGCAGATAGAGAAAGCCGAAGGTGAGCTTACCCGAGAAGTGACAACCGGTTTAAATACTTCGACGCCGTCTATTTTGCAGGCTGATGACATTGGCTTTGGGTATACGTTAGGCGCTTTATATCAATACAGTGATAAAGGGCGTATAGGTTTCAACTATCGCTCTCAAGTGAAGCACGATCTAGAGGGAACAGTGAACATTGTTGGCGTCGCTAAGTTTGATGCCTCTACAGATCTTACTCTACCGGCTGTGGCTTCGGTTGGCATATTTCATGAAGTTGGAGAGCGCTGGGAACTATTAGCTGATATTAGCTGGACGGGATGGTCGTCTTTTGACAAGTTAGTTATCGAAGAAAATAGCCCGCAATCAGTTGCTGATATCGAGTTTTTCTGGTCGGATACTATCTTTACTTCGATAGGCGCTAACTATAAGTATAGTGACGATTTAAAATTAAAATTTGGCATCGCTTATGACCAAAGTGCAGCTAACGATAAATACCGAACTGCAGGCATTCCAGATGCAGATCGAATTTGGGCGTCTGTAGGGGCTTCCTACGATTTATCTAAAGATGCAACGGTACATTTTGGTTACTCTCATATCTTTGGTAAGGGAGCGAAAGTATCGGATAGCCGCACAAGTGCAGCACTTCCTGTGAGCTATTCAGGTAATTTTGATTCAAGCGTCGACATCTTAAGCCTTGGTATAGACTACAAGTTCTAATACCCGCTTAGGCTAGGAGAAGGAATGCAGGGATTTGCAGCCGCCACACTGCTCGCAATGGGTGTGGCGTCACAGTCGGTCGGCGCTGCTTGTTATGACAGCGCCGATACCTTTAGTGCCTACGATGCGGTGGTAAAGCACAGCGCTATCAATGCGCTCCCCTCCAGGCACTATTTGCTCTCTTATAGTTGGACGCCCGGCTATTGCGCCGGGGTTTCAGATGCATCTGTACAGCCTGG
>JBMZCU010000177.1:0-7124 GCA_049613705.1 Pseudomonadales bacterium
TTTTAAAGAAAGCTCCAGCTTTTGTTCCCAGCGCACAAATGTCGATTTCAACATTGGCGTCGTTGTATTCTTGCATGCTTTTCACAGTGGCTTTGAACGAGTTGATGTTCAAGCCACCACACAGACCGCGATCGGTTGACACTACGATGTAGCCAACACGCCTAACTTCGCGCTCTTGCATGTAAAGGTGCTTGTACTCAGGATTTGATTTACTCAAATGCTGAATTACGCCACGGATACTTCGAGCATAGGGACGAGAAGATTGCATGCGGTCTTGGGCTTTGCGCATCTTACTAGCGGCAACCATTTCCATGGCGCTAGTAATTTTACGCGTGCTACCAATACTCGCTATTTGCGTTTTTATCTCTTTTCCGACTGCCATAGCTATTCCGCCTATGTAACTGTTACTTAGTAATTTGCCTGTGCATCAATGACACACAGGTGCGTTTTTAAAGCCGCTATTACCAAGTTTGAGTTGACTTAAACTTCTCGATACCCGCTTTGAAAGTCGCCGCAATCTCGTCGTTGTAGTCGCCAGAATCGTTGATCTTGGCCATTACATCTGCGTAGTCGCTGTTGAAGAAAGATACCAGAGCCGACTCAAATGCGCCGATCTTGCTGATTTCGATTCCTTCAAGGTAACCTTCGTTAGCTGCGTACAAGCTCAAACCCATGTCTGCAACAGACATCGGCGAGTACTGCTTCTGCTTCATTAGCTCAGTAACTGACTGGCCGTGCTCCAACTGGGCACGTGTCGCATCGTCAAGGTCAGATGCGAACTGGGCGAAAGCCGCCAATTCACGGTACTGGGCAAGTGCCAAACGCACACCACCACCAAGCTTCTTGATGATCTTAGTCTGAGCGGCACCACCTACACGTGATACAGAAAGACCGGCGTTGATCGCAGGGCGAATACCAGCGTTGTATAAGTCTGACTCTAGGAAGATCTGACCGTCTGTGATCGAAATTACGTTAGTCGGTACGAATGCAGATACGTCGCCGCCTTGTGTTTCGATGATAGGCAGGGCTGTCAGAGAACCTGTTTGTCCTTTAACTTCACCGTTGGTGAACTTCTCAACGTAGTCAGCGTTAACACGTGCAGCACGCTCTAGTAGGCGTGAGTGCAAGTAGAAAACGTCACCTGGGTAAGCTTCACGTCCTGGTGGGCGGCGCAACAATAGAGAGATCTGACGGTAAGCCCAAGCTTGCTTCGTCAAATCATCGTATACGATAAGGCCGTCTTCACCGCGGTCGCGGAAGTATTCACCCATAGAACAACCCGCGTAAGGAGCCAGGAACTGCATCGCTGCAGGATCTGATGCGCCAGCAGCAACAACAATTGTGTGCTCCATTGCGCCGTGCTCTTCAAGCTTGCGTACTACGTTGGCAATAGTTGACTGCTTCTGACCAACCGCAACATAGATACATGTAACGCCTGTACCTTTCTGGTTGATGATCGCATCGATTGCGATAGCAGTTTTACCGATCTGACGGTCACCGATGATAAGCTCGCGCTGACCGCGGCCTACAGGTACCATCGCGTCAATTGACTTAAGACCTGTCTGTACAGGCTGGTCAACTGACTGACGCTCGATTACGCCAGGTGCTACTTTTTCAACAGCGTCGGTCAATTTAGTTTCAATTGGACCTTTACCGTCGATTGGGTTACCTAGGGCATCAACAACGCGACCGCGCAGTTCAGGACCTACAGGTACCTCTAGGATGCGGCCAGTACAACGGGCCGTCATGCCTTCTACTAAGTTTTGGTAGTCACCTAGGACTACCGCGCCTACTGCATCGCGCTCAAGGTTGAGTGCCATACCGTATACGCCGCCAGGGAATTCGATCATTTCCCCGTACATTACGTCTGCTAGACCGTGGATCAAGATGATGCCATCGGCTACGCTGACGATTGTACCCTCATTGCGTGCTTCAGAAGATACATCCAGCTTTTCGATGCGCTTCTTGAGAATCTCGCTGATCTCAGATGGATTCAGTTGCTGCATGGTTATTCCTCGATACTCAGGACGTCATGACTTCGGCAAGTTTCGCGATACGCGCGCGAACCGAACCGTCAATGACTAAGTCTTTAGTGCGAATCACAACACCACCGAGGATAGATTTATCCAAGGTTGATGTCAGTGCGACGTCGCGACCTAATTTAGTGCTCAGCGCCTGAGATAATTTCTGTTGCTGTTGCTCGTTAAGCTCGTAGGCAGTAGTCACGTCGATTTCAACGCTGGACTCCTGGTTTGCTTTGAGCTGCTCGTACTGCGCGGCGATCTCCGGAAGAAGAGCCAGACGATGATTCTCTGCCAGTAGTTTGACGAAGTTCTGCTGAGACTCGTCAAAATCTTCTACTACAGTGATCAAGGCATCTGCCTTTTGTTCACTTGTCAGCGCAGGATTGCCCAGTACACGCATCATCACATCATCGCCAGAAACGGCAGCGGCTGTGTTAAGTGCATTTGACCATCCGTCGAGTGTGCCAGCTTCGCGGGCATACTCGAAAACGGCTTTAGTGTACGGACGAGCTACTGTATTGAGTTCAGCCATCGTAAACCTCGCTTAAAGCTCCGCTGCTAGTTTATCAACTAGGTGAGCGTGGGCTGCCTCGTCAACAGATGCCTCAAGAACTTTCTCAGCGCCCGCAATTGCCAGAGCGGCAACTTGGGTACGCAGAGCTTCTTTAGCACGGTTAACGTCCTGTTCGATTTCCGCTTGAGCTGCAACTTTGAGACGATCCGCCTCAACACTTGCTGCTTCTTTCGCTTCTTCGACGATCTGGCTCGCCCGCTTATTAGCCTGTTCGATGATGGCGGCTGCCTGCTCTTTGCTCTCACGCATATCTGCTTCGGCTTTTTCTTGAGCCGCACGCAAATCGCGCTCTGCACGGTCAGCAGCGTCTAGGCCTTCAGCAATTTTCTTCTTGCGCTCTTCCAGGGCACCAGTCAGTGGTGGCCACACGTATTTCATACAAAATACGACGAAGAAGGTAAATGCGATGACCTGACCAATAATGGTTAGATTGATACTCACGCCATTTCTCCTCGTAGTTGTCTAAAGTAGTTATCTAAAACGTAGTTGCCAGTGGCAATTACTGTATTTGCTACTTAGGCTACTGCGAACAGAACGTACAGACCCAGACCAACACCGATCATTGGAACCGCGTCAACCAGACCCATTACGATGAAGAACTGTGTACGAAGCATAGGGATCAATTCAGGCTGACGCGCAGCGCCTTCCAAGAACTTACCGCCTAAGATACCAATACCTACGGCTGCGCCAACAGCACCTAGACCAAGCATCAGGGCACCTGCGATGTACAAAATAGCACTTGCTAATTCCATCAGTTTATCTCCGATTTTAAAGTTAAAGTTTAAAGTTATAAAAACATTCAATTAATACGCTTAGTGTTCTTCATGAGCCATGGCGAGGTAGACGATAGTCAACACCATGAAGATGAACGCTTGTAGCGTAATAACCAGAATATGGAAAATAGCCCATGGCACAGACAGCAGCCATTGAGCCCAGAACGGTAGTAATGCGATCAAGATGAAGATCATCTCACCGGCATACATGTTACCGAATAGTCGCAGACCTAGAGATACTGGCTTAGCCAGTAGGCCGACGATTTCTAAAAACAGGTTGAAAGGTAAGAACGCTTTACCCAGTGGCTGGAATGATAGCTCAGCCATAAAGCCGCCGATGCCTTTCATCTTCACGCTGTAGTAGAGGATAAGCGCAAATACCGCCAGTGCCATACCCAGAGTCGCGTTGATGTCAGTGGTCGGTACGACCTTCATATAGGGAATGCCCATCTGCTGTGCAACGAACGGAATCCAGTCAACAGGGACCAAATCCATCGTGTTCATCAGGAACACCCAGACAAAAATTGTCAGTGACAGCGGGGCGATGAGGTTGTTCTTGTAGTGGAACACACCTTTGACGTTTTCATCGACAAATTCGATGATTGTCTCGATGAAGTTCTGCATTTTTCCTGGTACGCCAGATGTCGCTGTAGCGGCAACCTTGCTGAACAACCAGATAAAGAGTAGCCCTAAGCCAATTGACCAAAGCATAGTATCAACATTAATTGCCCAGAAACCCATTACTACGGCTTCATTGACAGCTTCAGTGCTGTGCGCAATCGTCCAGACACCGCCCTCACCAACAACAGAACCGTCATAGCGAACGGTTCCCTCTGGCAACTTGCCAAAGGTCAAGTTTGTTAAGTGGTGCGATATATAGGACTTGGAAGTGAGTACATCCGTCGCCATTATCATCTCTCTTGTTAAAGTTTTTTGAAACTGTTTTCAGCTTTCATCTGCAATAGCCAGCCACTGACTTGCATCGCGATGTATGTGCCAAATAGGGAAAATGGGCTCAGTGGTTTCACTAGAACAAACACTGCGCTGAACAACATCGCAGCAATTACCATTTTCCATATTTGGCCAATATACAAGTCCGCTAAAGCGCGACCTGCCGATACGTTGACCAACGCACTTCGCTTAGCGGACAGTGTGCGCATACTTAGATAAATCGCCGGTACCAGATAGATAACACCGCCAAACAGCGCGGAGTAACCGTGGACTACGCCAAACAGGCTTAACACCAGTGCTATAGCGAGTAAGATTGCGGCCTGAAACTTGAGTATATTTACCATGCGCTGGCGCAGAACTTGAGAAGATCCTCGCGTTTTAGCCCCTGCTTTGTGCATATTTACTCGCTTTTCATTAATCTGTTGTTATGCGCACACAGATCCAAATTAGGGGGCGATTATATGGGGTTGTCGTCTTAGACTCAACAAAATCTCACTGCATTTTGTGAAATTCTGTGCAATTACTCGTCGCAATCTACAATTTTTAACAGGGGGTTAAATAAAAGACCCTTGTGCTATCAAGGGCCTAGTTGTGCAGGGGTGTTGGGAGTTGCTATAAATCGACAATAGTCTTATATATGCGACTAAAAAGCGTTAGCGCTTATTGAGCGAGTACCGCAAGTAACGCTTCAAGCTTTTCTTCGTTGTCGAAGGCGATAGTAATTTTACCGCGGCCTTTATCGTTTTGTTTAATCTCGACTTTCGTACTCAAGCGTTCGGTAAGATCACTCGCCCTTTGCAATAGGCCCTGATCGACTTCTGGCTTGTCTGCACTCTTTTTAGGCAAGTCGCCATTTTGCCACTTGCGCACCAGCTCTTCGGTCTGGCGTACTGAAAGCCCTTTACCGACAACTTCACGGGCAACGCTCTGTTGTACTTCACCTTCGAGCCCCAGCAAAGCTCTAGCATGGCCCATATCGATATCGCCGTACTCCAGCATCTTGCGTACATCTTCTGTCAGCTTCATCAGGCGCAGTAAATTTGCCACCGCTGAGCGCGACTTACCGACTGCATCGGCAACTTCTTGCTGGGTGAGCTCAAACTCGTCCTGCAGGCGCTGCAGAGCTACGGCCTCTTCCATCGCGTTGAGATTTTCACGTTGAATGTTCTCAATCAACGCCATCGCAATGGCCGCTTCATCGGAGACATTCTTAATGATCACAGGGATAGTATCTAAGCCCGCCAACTGCGAGGCCTGCCAGCGACGCTCACCGGCGATAATCTCGTACATTTCAGCGTCGATCGGGCGGATCACAATAGGCTGCATAACCCCTTGCGCCTTGATCGAGTTGGTTAGATCCTCAAGTGCTTGAGGCTCCAAATCCCGGCGCGGTTGATACTTACCACGCTGAATTTTATCGACGGCTAAATTCAAGTAACCATCGGCACTTGCCTCTCCCGGTGCCTTAGTTGAAGCGGTATCTTCTACCAAATCAGCGGCGACTTGCTCTTCTAAATTCGCACTTGATAACAGCGCGTCCAAGCCGCGACCTAAGCCTCTTTTTTTAGCCATGTGTGTACCTTGTTTCTACGAGCTTACTCGAGCTCGGCCTGTTCGTTTTCTTCACGATCGCGCTGTTCTTTCAACTCTTGCTCTGTCTTGCGGCTAAGCTCACCAGCCAGCGCTAAATAAGACAGCGCTCCGCGAGAGTTTTTATCATAGATAAGCGCCGGTAAGCCGTGCGACGGCGCCTCGGCTAAGCGGATATTACGTGGAATAATCGTACGGTAAACCTTGTCGCCAAAGTAATCCATCAAGTGATTGGAAACGTCTTTAGTCAAGGTCATACGCGGGTCGTACATAGTGCGTAAAATGCCTTCAATACGCAGCGAGGGGTTTAAGCGCGCATTGATCTTTTCAATCGTGCCGATCAGTGAGCTAATCCCTTCAAGTGCATAGTATTCGCACTGCATTGGGATAATCACCCCGGATGAAGCCGATAGCGCATTGACTGTCAGCAAGTTGAGCGACGGCGGATTGTCGATCAAAATAAAGTCGTAATCATCGGCCACTGGCATCAGTGCCATTTTAAGCCGAAATTCGCGCCGCGGCAGCTCGAGTAATTCAACCTCGGCCGCGGTCAGATCGCCATTAGAGCCTATGACATCGTAACCAATTTCAGGGCAGGGAACGATAGCCTCTTCAACACTGGTTTTTCCGGTCAGCAACTCGTAGGCGGAGTTTTGGAGGCTGTGCTTATCTACCCCACTGCCCATGGTCGCATTGCCCTGGGGATCCAAATCCACCAGCAGAACACGCTTTTTCGTCGCCGCCAGTGAAGCCGATAGGTTGACGCAAGTCGTTGTCTTGCCGACACCACCTTTCTGATTGGTGATGGTCAATATTTTTGCCACGCCTATGCTCTCCCTATTTCCATCAAATGACGAGACCCCTGTGTCCCTGGCACCATCAGTTCATGACTGGCAATTAGAGCATAACCCTCTGGCAGTTGCGACAGTTCTTGCGCGTTGTACTGTCCCTTCATCGCAAGAAAAACGCCCTGTGGTGCACACAGTTGCGCCGTCCAGTTAATCATATCTTCCAAGGAGGCGAAAGCGCGAGAGATCACTATATCGAAAGGTTCTGCCTGGCACTCTTCTGCACGAATGTTTTGTACATCTAAATTCTTAAGCCCCAGCTCTATCTTAACTTGCTGCTGAAAACGCGTTTTTTTGCCGTTGCTATCAATCGTTGTCACATTCAATTGCGGCAGACATATTGCAAGTATCACACCTGGTAGCC
>JBMZCU010000178.1:0-7094 GCA_049613705.1 Pseudomonadales bacterium
TGCTGGCGGTCGAGGCTCTGTTGGAAGTGCGCCGCCAGATGCGTGATTACATCGATTTACAGCTGGTTGCCTTTCCTCAGGACGGTTTTTTGCGCTATCCAAAATCGGAGCAAAACTTATTGCGTGCGCTGGATATGGGCGTGGACGTAGTCGGTGGCATTCCGCACTTCGAGCGCACGATGGCCGATGGCTCAGAGGCAACGCGCAGGCTTTGTGAAATAGCCGCCGAGCGCGGTCTGCGTGTTGATATGCACTGTGATGAGAGCGATGATCCAATGTCGCGGCACGTCGAAGTGCTGGCGGCGCAGACAGTGCGCTGTGGTCTGCAGGGGCGAGTGACCGGGTCGCACTTGACCTCTATGCACTCGATGGACAACTACTATGTCTCTAAATTACTGCCGTTGATGCGTGAGGCCCAATTGCATGTTGTGGCTAATCCGCTGATTAATATCACACTGCAGGGGCGCAGTGACAGCTATCCTAAGCGCCGTGGGATGACGCGCGTACCTGAGATACTCGAGGCGGGTATCAATGTGGCTTTCGGCCACGATTGCGTGATGGACCCTTGGTATAGTTTTGGCACCCACGACATGCTCGATGTCGCACATATGGGGCTACACGTGGCACAGATGACCAGCTTGAAAGGTATGGCGAACGCGTTTTCAGCAGTGACCGATAACGGCGCCAAGGCGCTGGGGTTAGAAGACTATGGGCTTCGTGTAGGTGGGCCGGCTGATCTCGTTATGCTGCAAGCGAGTAGCGCAGCCGAAGCTATTCAACTACGTCCGGCGAGGTTGCTCGTGATGCGCCGCGGGGAGGTCATCGCCAGCACCGAGGCGGTGAATCCGCAGCTTAATTTGGCTGGCGAACAGAGCGAGGTGAGCTTTAGTACAGGGCGCTTTTAGCAGCTTGGTTAAAGCTGCCAGAAAAAGCACGAGATCGCCACACCTAACCACAGTGCCAATGTGCTCCAATAAGCCATTGGCTCAGTGGCACGCTCGAACTGGCGATGCAGCCAAACACTTCCGTTGAAGAGATCCCAGAGAACCCAGCACAGCAGAAAAATACCGAGAATACTCGTCCAAGACATTGCGAACACCTATTGTTTGTCAAAAATGACAATTTATTGGTTTGCACGGCTATCGTCAAGCGCTTAATGCGGGGAATCTCACTTTTTACGCTGCTTGAGTGAATCGAGCGCGCGCTGTAGTTGTTCAACAGTCGAGGCTGGCGTATTCAGGCTAAAAGCGTAATAGAGCTCAGATTCGCTCAGCGTGTAGACTGCCTCGTAGTTTTCCGGGTCGAAGCCGCTGCGCTGAATGAAGAGCTTGGCGGCATTTTCCTCATAGGCCCACAGATCGATGCGCTTCAAGTGCAGCATTTTGGCCAGCGAGCTGGCATGGGGAGTCGTGAGTACTTCTGCTTTGTAGTTGAGTAGCTCGTGTACCAGAATGACCCCGATATCATTGTGGATCCCCCCGATAACGTAGCCGGAGAGATCGTCGACGGTGTCGATTTTGATGCCGCGCCCGCGTTTGGCCAAAAGTACGACTTTGGTTTTGCTGATAGGCCCTGCCCACTGGAAGAGCGCTTCACGTGCGGGTGTTCTGGTCATAGAGAAAAGCATTACATTACTGCCCTTTTGCACTTGCCGGTAGGATCTTGGCCAGGGCTGAACGCGAATGTGCGTGCGGTCAAAACTGACCCCGCCCTGGCGGTAGGCGCGCTCGAGTAAATCAACCGCGATGCCCTGTAAATTACCTTGTTCATCCAGATAGTTGTAGGGTGGGTACTCCTCGGTGAGGACGAGGGTATCCTGCAGTGTTTGAGCGGCGGTGTAGGTGGCGAGTAGGCTGTAAAGCAGCAGTGTAAGGCTGCTTATGAGTGTACGCATAATAGGTTCCCTATAGTGTGGGCGTAAACAGCTGCCCTGTTACTCCTTTGTTCTACTACTGATATGAGTGTAGCAGAGTGTACAAAAAGCGATCTAAGAACGAGCGCTAATCTTTACCCGTGCGGTTTGTTCCGTAAGCGACAATTGTCTTGTAAGTGCAGCGAATGCTAATTACTATTTATTTTGTGTTCATAAAACAAAGAAGATGAGGTGTTCGATGAAAGTGTTAGTTAACTGCATACTGATTGGCCTTGTGTATGTTTCGGGACCTCTCTTTGCCGAGCAGTCACAGCCACTTAACCCGCAGGTACTGGTCGATAAAGTGGCAGCTGGCGGCCATATTATCTACTTCCGTCATGCGCCGACGGTGCCAAAGTCTAAAGATAACAACCAGAAAAAAGCGAATAAGCCACTCAGTGTGGATTACTTTGACTGCAGCACACAGCGTAACTTATCAGCTCATGGGCGCGAAGTGGCTAAAGCGCTGCGCAAGGCGCTGGCGCGCAATGCTATCCCCGTCGATAAAGTGTACGCCAGCCCCTACTGCCGCACCCGAGAAACCGCACAAACTATTTTTGATGACGTAGAGCTCGATGAAAACTTGGCCTTCTCGTTGAGTCGCTCGCCGGAGGACTCTGCACGTCTGGGTCGCTACCTGAAAGAGAAAATGCAAAACCTCAAGCTTGGCCAGGGCAACACAGTGCTAGTTGGTCACAGCTCGAATATCCGCGATGGCCTTGGTGTTTGGCCCAAGCCCGAGGGGACAGCGGCGGTCTTTTCGCGCGACGGGCAAGCGCTCAACTTTTTGGGGATGATCAAACCCGACGATTGGCCAGAGTAAGCGCGATTTGATCGCGCTGGCAAACGCATTGGCTTCGTCAAAGGGCAGGAGGGCGTGTGAAGATACTCAATAGTCTCTCAATTCGCGATCGCTTTCTGATTGCGCCACTGTTGGGGATTTGTTTGACCTTGATTCTCTATTTTGCCGCCAACGCGAGTATTGAAAGCAAGGTCGAACTGCTCGAGCAAATACAGGGTTCCAATCTGCCACAGGTCAGTGAGCTTAGCATTACCAGCATCGAGATGCTCAAAGCTCATGCAGCGTTGACTCAACTGCTACTCGAATCCATAGAAACCCCCGATGAAGAGGCCTTTTACCTCGGCGGGCGCGAAATCATCAATCAGCTCTACACTATTGAGAATAAGCTCAAGCAACAGCTGGCGCACCCAGTGTTTATCAACAACATTGAGTTAACCGGTCAAGTGCAACAGGTTTTCTCACACTATAAAAAAGTGGTGATTGGCTCGATAGAGCTGGCGACCATAGACGCACTTGAAGCCCAAACGCAGTTACTTGAGGCTAACCGCTTACTCGATCAGAGCTATGATTTACTCAAGACATTGTTCCGCTATTACGTTGAGCACTTGAGTGAGAAAAGCACGCAGATTGATCAGTCGCTGCGCGATCGCGGCGTGGTGGGCGTGCTGACTCTGACACTGTTGGCGGTGATGTTTTTCAGCGCGCAGTATTTTGCACGGCGGATGTCAGATACTCAGGAGACGATGAACTTGGCGATGGTCAACCTCGCCAAAGGGGACTTAGATACACCGCTGCCTCACTTGGAAGATCGCTATCTCAAAGACTTTTGCGATGCGGTTAAACTCTTTCGCGATAGTTTACGCAAAAACGCTACCCAGACCGAGCACTTGACGCGTGCACTCAAACAGATCAAACAAAATGAAAAACACTACTTCCACCTGCTCAATTTGACAGCGGCAGCCATCGTGATTATTGATGAGCAACAGCAGGTGACGCTGATTAATGAAGCGGCACAGCGGCTGTTTAAAAAGAGTTTTCAGGAAGTGCTAGAGCGCAATGTGTTCGAGTTAGTTCACAGTAGCTCTCTACTCAATCCGCAAATCTTGCAGCATTTCCTCGATGAGGACAGCGATCGCATTTTGAGTATCGACAGTGAGCCGCAGTTGGGGCGCTGTGCTAGCGGCAATATTTTTTACTTTCACGCAGCCCTGGCGCGCTATGCTTCCAAGGGGCGACAAATGCTGACGATATCGATTCAAGATATCACCGAGCAGCTGCGCTCAGAGCAGAAACTGCTCGAGTATCAAAACCAGCTCGAGACCTTAGTACAACACCGCACCCAAGAGCTACAAGATTCAGTCGATCAATTGACACAGGCACAGGGGCAGTTGATCGAATCGGAGAAAATGGCATCCCTGGGAGGGTTGGTTGCAGGGATCGCCCACGAGATTAATACGCCGGTGGGCATCGGCATCACGGCTAGCTCCCAGCTTAAGGAAATGAACGAGGCCTTTAGCGCGCAGTTTAAAGATGGGACGCTCAGCGCCAAGGCGCTGGAGCGTTTTATTGTCAAAGTAGCGGAGTGTGCAGACATCAACCTGCTTAACCTAAAGCGTGCTGCACAGCTAATCAGCAGCTTTAAAGAAATCTCAGTTGATCAATCCACGGAGGAGTTACGGCCCTTCAACTTGCAGCACTACTGCAATGATATTCTCACCAGCATGCGTCCCAAGTTTAAGCACACCGAGCACGAAATTAAGTTCGAGTGCCCGGACGATATCGATATGCTCTCAATTCCAGGTGCGCTCAGCCAAGTGGTGACCAACTTCTTGATGAATTCACTGATCCACGGTTTTGATGCAATAGAGTGCGGCAAGATCCAGATTGATGTGAGCGTCCAAGGGGAGAAGGTGCACTTGTGCTATCGCGACAACGGCAAGGGGATAAAGCAGGCGCATCTACAGAATGTATTTGAGCCCTTTTATACCACCAAGCGCAGCAGCGGCAGTACCGGGCTTGGGATGCATATTGTGTATAACCTAATCACGCAGTCACTGCGCGGCGCTATTAGCTGTCACAGCAAAGAAGGGCAGGGTGTGACATTTAAGGTGACCTTTCCCAGAGATCTCAGCCGCTATCAAGAGCGTGAGAAAAAGGGACGCGCTGTCGGGGCATCAGCTGCGCTTGATCAGGAAAATCCCAAGGGCGATGAGGGCAAGGCCCGCAATACGTCCGACGTTGATTGACTGCACATCAAACCCGAGCCAGCCGTAGTGATCTAGCGTGACGGAAGCGCTCATTTGGCCTGCGATAATCAGCGCCAGCAAGGTTGCAGCGCCGAGCTTAGGGGCAAAGAAGGCCATGCAGGACACGAAAAAGGCCCCCATAAAACCACCACTCCACGCCCACAGTGGCGCTGCTTTTAGCTGCTCAAGCGGGGGCCAACTCTGGCGGCTCAACGCGAATATCGCCAGCAGCGCTAAGGTGCCGCAAAAAAAAGAGATGCCCGCCGCCCACAAGGCGCCGGCCCCGCTGCGAGCTAACTGTGAATTGACCCCGGCCTGCATCGGTAGCATAGCGCCGGCGCAGAACACCAAAAACATGCTAAACCAAATCATCTAGGCTCCCCATAAAAAGCGCCCCGCAGTAGCGGGGCTGAGGTGAAACGCGCTGCTGTAAATCGCTTAGCGCTTGACCGCTGTTGGCGCATTGAGGTGCGCCTGGCGCGACATCGCACCGAACACTGGGCTAAATGGCTTGCGCTTGACGTACTTACCGGCACCTTTGACGGCGCGCAGATCGCCGTCAACCCACACTAAGTTGCCACGGCTCAAAGTGTGCGATGGAATCCCTTTGACAGTGCGGCCTTCAAAGATATTGAAGTCGATGTTCTGATGGTGAGTCTTGGCCGAAATGGTGCGTGTGCCCTGTGGATCCCAGACCACGATATCCGCATCGGCTCCGACGGAGATAGAGCCTTTCTGCGGGTACATGTTGAAGATCTTGGCTGTGTTGGACGATGTCACGGCGACAAACTCGTTCATTGTCAGCTTGCCAGAGTTGACACCGGCGTCCCAGATGACGGCCATGCGATCTTCGACACCTGCAGTGCCGTTGGGGATCTTAGTGAAGTCGTCTTTGCCAGCGGCCTTCTGGTCGGCGCAGAAACAGCAGTGGTCGGTTGCTGTTGTTTGCAAGTTACCGCCTTGCAAGCCCTTCCACAGTGCCTGTTGGTGCTCAGGTGAGCGGAACGGTGGGCTCATGACGTGTGCTGCAGCAAACTCGAAGTCGGTACTGCGATAGACGCTATCGTTAATTTCTAAGTGCCCCGCCAGGCACTCGCCGTAGACACGCTGGCCCTCGTTGCGTGCGCGGGTGATGGCATCCAGTGCTTCCTTACAGGAGACGTGCACTATATAGATAGGGGCGTTCATCACTTGTGCCACTTGGATAGCGCGGTTAGTCGCCTCGCCTTCGACAATGGTCGGACGGCTCAGAGGGTGCCCTTCGGGGCCTGTGATACCGCGCGCTAGAATTTCTTTTTGCAGCTGGAAAACCAGCTCACCGTTTTCAGCGTGAACGGTGGGCATCGCACCGAGTTCGACACAGCGTGCGAAGCTGTTCACCAAGGTCTCATCGTCCGCCATGATGGCGTTCTTATAGGCCATAAAGTGTTTGAAACTGTTGATCCCGTGATCGGCTACTAGGGTACCCATGTCGTTGTAGACAGACTCGTCCCACCAGGTGACGGCGACGTGGAAACCGTAGTCGGCGGCAGATTTTTCTGACCACTCGCGCCACTGCTTGTAGGCGTCCATCAGCGGCTGCTGGGGTGCGGGAATCACGAAGTCGATAATGCTGGTATTGCCACCGGCGAGCCCGGCGGCCGTGCCCGTGTAGAAGTCTTCACTGGCGACTGTGCCCATAAAGGGAAGCTGCATATGGGTGTGCGGATCTATACCGCCTGGCATCACGTACTGTCCGGTGGCGTCAATGACCTCAGCGCTTGAGGGAACCTCGAGGTTCTCGCCGATCGCGACAATTTTGCCGTTCTCACAGTAGACGTCGGCTGCATAAGTTTGCTCAGCGGTGACTACAGTACCGCCGCGAATGATAGTGGACATGGAAAGTCTCCTCGATGGATGAGCTGACGCGACCGGATGATAATTACAGTCGCGTCAGTGAAGGTACTCTGTGGGGCGGCGGCGCCGCCCCTTTTGGGTTACTCCGACTTAGGAGCGATAACGAAGTAGATGATGGCGCCCAAGATAGAACCGGTGAACCAGCCGTACTGATAGAACCAGCCCAGTGTGCCTGCCAGTGCATCGACGAAAGACAATAGCGTCAGCGCAACGGGGATAATAAAGGCGATCATACCGG
>JBMZCU010000179.1:0-7043 GCA_049613705.1 Pseudomonadales bacterium
AACTGCAGGTGGTGCCATGCGGTTTGTCAGCAGCCAGAAGAACAAGTGCTTGTCGCCGATAAATTTGTAGCGGCTAAACGCGTATGCAGCTGGCAGCGCCACTAGCAGTGTGATGATTGAGTTGAGCACCACGTAGTAGACGGAGTTGAAGTAGCCGGTGTACCAAGAAGGGTCAGTAAAGATCACCCGGTAGTTATCCAGGGTAAACTCCTGTGGCCACAGTGAAAGTGTGCCTAGAATTTCCTCGTTGCTCTTGAAGGACATGTTGAGCAGCCAGTAAATAGGCAACAGCACAAAGATGCTGTAGGCGATAATGCCTAAGGTTTTCTTATTCATAGTTCTCTCCTAGGCCTTTTCTTTGTCCATGTGAGTGATCGTGGTGAAGAACAGCCACGACACCAACAGTACGATGAGGAAGTAGATCAGTGAGAATGCCGCAGCAGGACCTAAGTCGAACTGACCGATCGCCATTTTTGTCAGCGTTTGGCTGAGGAAGGTTGTCGAGTTACCCGGGCCGCCGCCGGTGAGGACGAAAGGCTCAGTGTAGATCATGAAGCTGTCCATAAAGCGCAGCAGCACGCCGATGATCAGTACACCCTTGAGCTTAGGCAGCTGAATGTACTTGAAAATAGCCCAGTTAGAGGCGCGATCTATTTTTGCCGCTTGGTAGTAAGCATCCGGAATAGCGCGTAGGCCGGAGTAGCACAGCAGGGCAATCAGTGATGTCCAGTGCCACACATCCATCAATACAACCGTCAACCAGGCATCAATGGTGTTATTGGTATAGTTGTAATCTATGCCCAGCGCGTTGAGGGCGCTGCCGAAGAGGCCAATATCGCCACGTGCAAAGATCTGCCAAATAGTACCCACGACATTCCAGGGAATCAGTAGGGGAAGCGCTAGCAGTATCAGGCAGAACGATGCCGCACGGCCCTTAGTTGGCATCATTAGGGCGACAGCGATACCGAGCGGTACTTCTATGGCCAGTACGGTACCGGAGAACAGGAATTGGCGTGCCAGTGAGTCCTGTAGACGCGGGTCTTGTAGAACTTGTTGATACCACTCTGTGCCGACAAAGTAAGCGGTATTCTGATCGAAAATATCCTGCACAGAATAGTTAACGACCGTCATCAGTGGAATAATGGCGGAGAAGGCGACCAGCAAGAATACTGGCAATACCAGAAACCACGCTTTGTTGTTTTGTGTCTTAGTCATTGCTCTGCTCCTCAACTGGCGCCACTAAATACTCATCCACATATATCTTTACCCACTGACTTGGAAGGTTCAGATAGGCGGTATTTGACGGTGGGTGTTGATCCTCGTCTAACCGCACTTTGAGTTGCTCGCCGGCCAGGGAAACCGTCACTATCTTGTATGTTCCAAGGTCTTCAGTGTGCTCGACTTGGCACTCGAGTGAGTCCTCGTGCGCAATATCTGAAAGTTGAGTAAATTCAGGGCGAATACCAAACTTGATGTTCTCGCTGGTAAGTGTGCTTATCAAGGCGCGCTGCTCGTTTGAGAGCGGTAACTCTATGCCCTTGAAGTAGAGGCGGTCACCGCTTCTATCGGCACTGAGCAAATTCATTCCCGGGCTGCCGATGAAATAGCCAACAAATGTGTGGTTGGGGTTTTCAAAGAGCTCGCGCGGGGTGCCGAACTGGACAATCTTGCCCTCGTACATCAAGGCAATTTTGTCGGCGAAAGTAGAGGCCTCTAGCTGGTCGTGGGTGACGTAGACCATCGTAATATTGTAGCGCTCGTGAATCTGTTTGAGCTTGCGGCGCAGCTTCCACTTGAGGTTGGGGTCGATAACCGTCAGCGGCTCGTCGAACAAGATAGCGGATACATCATCGCGCACGAGACCGCGTCCCATAGAGACTTTTTGCTTCTCATCGGCGGTCAGGTTACTGGCGCGACGCTTGAGCATTTCAGTCAGATCTAATATGTCGGCCACTTCGGCGACGCGTGTGGCGATCTCCGATTCGGCAACTTTCATATTGCGCAGCGGGAAGGCGAGGTTGTCATATACACTCATTGAATCGTAGATGACAGGAAACTGGAAAACCTGGGCGATGTTACGCTCTTGCGGTGAAATTTCATTGACCTTGACACCGTCGAAAAGCACGCTGCCGTGAGAGGGTTTCACTAGGCCAGATATGATGTTCAAGAGTGTACTTTTTCCGCAACCAGACGGGCCTAACAGTGCGTAAGCACCGCCTTGTGTCCAGGTGTGATTCATTTCATGAATCGCGTAGTCGGTCGCGTGTTGTGGGTCGCGCGAATAGCTGTGCGCTAGGTTTTTTAGGAGTATTTCAGCCATTAGTTGGAACCTCGCGAGGGAGTCGGGGCCTTCACAATTTTGCCGTCCTCGTTGAACAGGAAGAGTTTGTTCGGCGAAATATAGATTTTGACTGGTGTATTGGTGTGGTAATCGTGCACGCCAGAGAGTTGTAGCACCATCTGAAAATGCTTGTTGGCAACGTGAAGGAAGGTTTCAGACGCGCTGATTTCTGCGACTTCAACGTGCACTGATAACTCGATATCGTTATCACTCTTTGGGACGAGGCTAATATGGCTTGGGCGTACGCCAAAATGGTACGTACCTACCTCAACGTCACTAAAGTTGCTGGCTGTCGGGAAGCTGGCATACTCGTCAAAGGTGATTTCTTCGCGGCTGATCGTGCCGGGGATCAAGTTGATTGGCGGCTCGCTGTAGAGATCGGCGGCGTTGACGTTAACCGGGAAGTTGTACTGTTCAATCGCAGGACCGCTTTGTAGCACCTTACCTTCGTGTAGCAAGGTCGTCGTGCCACCCAGTGCCAGTGCCTCATTTGGTTCAGTTGTCGCATAGATGGCGATAGCGTTACGCACTTTGAACAGCTCGCGCAATTCTTGGCGTAGTTCTTCACGCAACTTGTAGTCGAGATTGACCAAGGGCTCATCAAATAGAATGATCTCAGCATCTTTAACCAGTGCACGGGCCATCGCGGTACGCTGCTGTTGACCGCCGGAAAGCTCTAGCGGATAGCGCTTGAGAAAGCTTTCGATGTGTAGCATTTGCGCCGTTTCGCGTACTCGCCGATCAATTTCGGCTTGCGGTGTGCCTGACAGTTTAAGCGGCGAGGCGATATTATCGTAAACCGTGAGGTTGGGGTAATTGATAAACTGCTGGTAAACCATGGAGATGTTGCGCTGCTGTACGGTGCGCGAAGTCACATCTACACCGTCCATCACAATGCGGCCACTGTTGACCTTGTCGAGCCCTGCGACGGCGCGCATCAGCGATGTCTTGCCGGCCAAGGTGCGCCCGAGCAGCACGTTGAAAGAGCCAGGCTCAAAGGTCAAGTTGATATCTTTGAGGTAAACAGTGCTGTCGACTGTTCGATTAATATTTTCTAATACCAGGGACATATACAATTCCTGTTTATTTTTATAGTGCTGAACACCGCACTGAGCGGTTTAATCTATAAAGCGATAAACGTGCCAATTTCTATAGTTTTATGTTTGTTCTTTTTAATCAATTATTTATGTGTTGTTTTGAGGCGTATTTTTGGAATTGAACAAGTTGTTGGCAGTGTTCACTGAACACTGATGAACAACTCAAGTGAACATTAGTGAACTGAGTGTTAATTTCGATCGCTCGTAATTAGATTCCGATAAAAGGCTGTCTTTTCATGGCTATGGCCTAGTCGGCTGTGTTATTGTGGCAAAACTGTCATATTTGATGGCTGATTTTTGATCAGTTATTGCCTAATAAATGTGCGTAAATGTTGCTTATGACTAAATGCAACAAAATCGATAACAGTTTGGCTTACACGGTGTCGTGTTAGCGAGGCCTGAAGGCCTGTAGCAGTGGTTAGAAACATGGATAACAACAATAAAAAACATCAACTTTTGATCGATGAGTCATGGCAGCGCTGTCGAGACTTTGGGCTTTCGCACGATGCACAGCCAGATTGGCAATCACTGGCAAAAGCGGATACGCATATCTTGCAGGAAACACACCGCGATCTCATTTCCACTACCGCACACGCAGTGTTGCCCTACTATGACAACATTCTAAACAACAGCCCTTGTCTGATCTTACTCGCTGACCATCAGGGGCATGTACTCAATAGTTGGGGGGAGCGGAGATTTCTCTCAATTCAGCAAAACCAGTGGTTCAGCAGCGGTGCTAACTGGCGTGAACTCACTGCCGGCACCAATGCAATCGGCACTGCGCTGGCCTCCAAAGAGGCGGTACAGATTCAGCGCGATGAGCACTTCTTAAAGCGTCACCGTTATATGATAGGTTCAGCGGCACCGATTTTTGATGCTAATAAGGAGTTGCTCGGGGTGCTTGATATCTCCAGTGACACTTATATGCCACAAGCTCATACTTTGGGGATGGTTCGCTTGATGTCTCAGTCGATCGAGAATCGCCTGATTATCGATAAGTATCATCCGCGCAACTTTATGCTGACACTCAACACCCACAGCGACAACTTAGATAGCCAGTGGTCCGGGCTAGTAGTGATTAGCCCTCTGGGATTAGTTGTCTCTAGTAATCGACGGGCTGAGCAGCTGCTTGACTGCCGGCTGTTGAACAAACATGTTGAAGAGCTACTCGCAATGAGTATGAATGCGCTCTCCGCCAAAGCGAATACTGGGCCACTCAAAGTTCAGGTGCTCGGGAAGTATCAGCTGTATATTCAGCTCAGTGCGCCAACCGACGCTGGGAAGTGGGTCGCAATGCCACAGACCGCCAGTCGTGTCCCAAAACAGGACAGTCACATCGCCATAGATGAACTTGAGTTCGGCGATCCGCGTATGCAGCGCGCGATCTTTCAGGCGCAGAAGGTGATTGAAAAGGATATCCCAGTATTAGTGCACGGCGAGACCGGGGTGGGCAAAGAGGTGTTCGTCAGTGCGCTGCATCGCGCTAGTTCACGTGCGAAACAGCCTTTTGTTGCCTTGAACTGTGCCGCGATACCTGCAGATCTCGTGGAGTCAGAGCTCTTTGGTTATGTTAAAGGCGCTTTTACAGGGGCTGATACTAAAGGGGCGATTGGCTTGATCCGCAAAGCCGATAAAGGTGTACTCTTTCTCGATGAAATTGGTGATATGCCGCTCTCGGTTCAAGCGCGTTTGCTGCGTGTGTTGCAAGAGCGCAGTGTTGTACCACTCGGTGCGACTACGGCCTATCCTGTTGATATCAAGCTAGTCTCGGCGACCAATTGCAATCTCAAACAGTTGGTGTCACAGGGGCAGTTCCGCAAAGATTTGTTTTACCGCGTCAGTGGCTTGAGTGTCGAGTTACCCTCGCTATCACAGCGCAGCGATAAGGTGGCACTGTTTAACCAGATCATCAGTGCCAGAAGGTTGGCAACCGGTTGTGATGGGGCCAGCACCGCGACGCCGGATAAAATTATGCAGCTCTTCTTACAGCACCCTTGGCCGGGTAATATTCGTCAGTTTATCAGTGTGATCGATGTTGCCCTTGCACTCGCTGAGGACGATCCTATTGAGCAGTGGCACTTACCCGATGATTTTTTTGCCGACCTCAATGAAGAGGAGGGGGAAGAATTTGACTTCGATGAGCCGGATGCTGGACAAGTGGCACCTAGTGGCTCAATGGAGGAGAGTGAGTCACAACAGACGCTCAACCGCTATCGCCAGTTTAGCGGGAATATTTCCAAAGCTGCAAAGGCACTGGGTATCAGTCGCAATACTATGTACAAGCGCTTGCGCGAGCTCGGGGTCAAATAAGCGAGATTATATCTTTCTGGGCAGTGGTTTTTCGCCGACAGTGATCTTTGTGATGTTCTGGACCCCATTTCTCAAGTAGTGGACGTTAATTTTGCTGCCGGGTTTGATCTTGGCAACGTTGCGCATAGAGTCCAGTGCACTGATGATCGACATGCCGTTAAAGGCCAGCAGTAAATCTCCCGCTTGCAGTCCCGCTTTTTGAGCAGGGCCGTCTTCAGTAACACCCGCTAGGATTAGACCGCGTGTATTTTCAAGGCCAAAAGACTCTGCAAGCTGTGGTGTTAGCTCTTGAGTTTGCACGCCCAGCCAGCCTCGAATGACCCGGCCGTGTTCAATCAGATCGCTCATGATTTTCACTGCGAGGGTAGAGGGGATCGCAAATCCGATACCTTGAGAGCCTCCTGATTTTGAGAAGATCGCTGTATTGATCCCCACCAAATTACCTTGAGGGTTGATCAGCGCACCGCCAGAGTTACCGGGGTTTATCGCCGCATCGGTTTGCAGAAAATCTTCGTAGGCATTAAGGCCTAAGGTGTTGCGGCTCTTGGCGCTGATGATCCCCTGTGTCACCGTCTGACCGACCCCAAAGGGGTTACCAATTGCGAGCACGATATCGCCTACGCGCAGTTTGTCAGAGGATTCAATGGTGATGGAAGGTAGCTGGGGAAGATCTATTTTTAGCAGTGCCAAATCTGTGCCCACATCCGTCCCGATGACTTTGGCGAATGTCTCACGTCCATCTTGCAGCGCCACCATGATTTTATCGGCTTTGTCGATGACGTGGTTGTTGGTCACGATAAAGCCCTGCGGGTTGAGGATAACCCCTGACCCTAAGCTAGGGGTTGATGGCGAACGCGCTGGCGTTTCGCTATCACTGGTGATCGCTGGATCCAGATGCTTGCTGGTGAAAATATTGACCACGGCAGGTGCAGCACGATCAACAGCTTCAGCGTAGGAAATGACAAAGCTACTGAGTCTGGGGCCTGGTTGAGTCTCGGGGAGCGCCGCGGTAGTGGCTAGCACGACTTGATTGGGCGCCTGGGGCGCGCTGTTGTACTGGGGGAGTACCTGCAGTACCAGCAAGGCAATTAACACCCCGCACAGAGAAGGCCAAATCAGAAAAGCAAACTTACGCATATGCAAATAGCCTGATACAAAATAAAATGTCGATCACGTAGGGTGAATGCAGTGATTATACGTAACCTATGCTTGGGAACAAGCAATTCGGGTGCCCACAACCATTTAACCGGGCTGTCTTGCCCACAGAGGCCAATTTAATGTCGGTAAATTTACAA
>JBMZCU010000180.1:0-6951 GCA_049613705.1 Pseudomonadales bacterium
TAAAACTTGCCTTGCGCCACGGCGCTCGGCACTACAGCCATGGCTAGGTTAGACCAGACAATCCCGGTGAGGATGTCGACTTTTTCCTGCTGGATCATCTTATCGGCAATCTGCACCGCCATCGGCGGCTTACGCGCATCGTCTTCGACAACCACCGATAAATCCGGGTTACCGGCCTGCTTAACCGCGAGCATAAAACCGTCGCGGATATCGACACCTAAACTCGCGCCGCCTCCGGAGAGCGTGGTTATCATGCCGACTTTAACAGGCGCCGCCTGCGCCGCTGTTGCTACTGCGAGGCTCAGCGCCGCAGTGGTGAGTAGTTGTTTCATCTCTTTACCTATCATCATGTGAGGTATTGACACGATCATCTCGTGCTCATAGCTCTTTGTTATTTTTTGCTGACAAGTACCCCGCGCGATCCAACCGGTAGATAGCCCGAGCGGTGGGATGGGTGAGCCCCTTGGATAAAAGCACTCACTACTGTGTTATCAGCTCCCTACATTTGAGTGCGCACTGTCCACAATTCAGGGAACAACACGGTGTCTAGCATACGTCGCAGATAGGAAACTCCCGCTGTGCCGCCGGTGCCGCGTTTAAGCCCGATAATGCGCTCGACAGTTGTAACATGATTAAAGCGCCAACGTCGAAAATAATCTTCAAAATCAACCAACTTTTCTGCTAATTCATACAGTGCCCAGTACTTTTCAGGGGCTTGGTAAACCACTTGCCAAGCCGCCTCAACCTCTTCGCTAAAGGCGTGTGTTTCACGCCAGTTACGCGCTTTAAAGGTATCACCCAAATCAAAGCCGGAGCGCTCTAGCAGTAGCAGCGCCTCATCGTAGAGGCTAGGTTTGGCCAAAATGTCCTCCAGAATCTGCGTGCTCTGGGGATCGTGTGCATGGGGGCGCATCATCGCGGGGTTGCGGTTGCCAACGACAAACTCCACCGCGCGGTACTGATAGGATTGAAACCCAGACGACTGGCCGAGGGATTCGCGAAAGCGGCTGTAATCACTGGGGGTCATTGTGCGCAGCACATCCCAGGCACTGTTGAGCTGCTCAAAAATACGTGACACCCGCGACAGGTGTTTAAACGCTGGGCGCAGTTCATCGCGCTGAATTTCTGCAAGCGCGGCATGCATCTCGTGAATTGCCAGTTTGAGCCACAGCTCAGACGTCTGGTGTTGCACGATAAACAGCAGTTCATCGTGAGCGTCTGACAGCGGTGTCTGCGCATTTAGAATATTCGATAGCTGCAGGTAATCGCCGTAGGACATGTGATCGTCAAAATCCATCTGTGCACCTTCTTTCGATGGATCGTAGGGCTTACTCATTGTCATTCCTTAATCATTACGGGAGGTAAACTGCGAAACGAGCACAACAGCCATCGCGACAAAATGCCTCCTTTAGTGAGCAGCTTACAGCGCTGCTTTTCACTAGATACTGCCAACAATCAAAAACCATTTCAAGCTTAAAAATTTTAAACTTAAAATATTTATTTATGACAGCGCTCCAATCACCCTTGCAATTGCCATGCAAAAAAGTTTCAATGCCAAAATTATTATCTAAACTGCTTTAAACATAAAACAATTTAGATAACAAGACGTTGCGAATAAACCTGCCACTATCCTGTAACGGCGGGCTCTGAGACTCTGTTGTGGATCCCACCGCAAAAGAGCACAGAGCTGCTAACAGAAGTCCAGAGGCGCAACTGCGCGAAGCCCGTGTGCACAGTACGCCGTTTACCCGACGCCGATCCCGCTGTCACCGGCTTTAGAAAATAACGAAAAGCAGAACGCCAAGGCCGCACTACCGTGCAACGCCCTAAACACGGCACCTGCTCTGGAGGAATTCCTTGATTAAAGTCGATGCTGTATCCAAGCATTTTGGCGGCGTCCGGGCAATTGACAACGCGAGCTTTGAAATCGCTGAAGGTTCCATCACCGGGCTGATTGGCCCTAACGGTGCCGGTAAGACGACGATGTTCAATACAATTGCCGGGCTGTACACCCCCACTAGCGGGCGCGTCCTGCTACAGGGTGAAGACACCAGTAGCCTCGAACCCCACCAACTGTTCCATAAAGGACTGTTGCGCACCTTTCAATTAGCACATGAATTTTCGACGATGTCTGTGCTTGAAAACCTGATGATGGTGCCACCAAATCAGCTGGGCGAAAACATCGTCAACTCTTGGCTGCGTCGCTCAGCGATTGCACAGCAGGAAAAAGAAGTGCGCCGCAAAGCTGAAGAAGTCATTGAATTCCTCAAAATAGGTCACGTCGCCCACGAGCTAGCTGGCAACTTATCTGGCGGACAAAAGAAGCTCATTGAGCTGGGCCGCACTATGATGGTCGATGCCAAGATTGTGCTACTCGATGAAGTCGGTGCCGGCGTCAACCGCACACTGCTCGGCGAAATTGGCGATGCCATCTTGCGTCTCAACAAAGAGCGCGGCTACACCTTCTGTATGATCGAGCACGACATGGACTTCATCGCGCGCCTGTGCGATCCGGTTATCGTGATGGCAGAGGGCCGGGTACTCGCCCAGGGCACCGCCAGTGAAGTGACCAACAATGAAGAGGTTATCGAAGCCTATCTCGGGCGCGGCCTCAAAAACAAAGACAAGATTGGCAGCGGGGTGCAGTCATGAGCTATTTGAGCGGTAAAGGGCTCAGCGGCGGCTACGGCGGCCCAGATATTCTCAAAGGCACCACCATAGAAGTTGATCGCGGCGAAGTGGCGGTCATCGTCGGCCCCAACGGCGCCGGTAAATCCACCGCGATGAAAGCGCTGCTTGGCATGCTCAACCTGCACAGCGGCACTGTCATGCTGCGCGACAAAGACATCACCAAGCTCTCACCGCAGGATCGTATCCGTGAGGGCATTGGCTTCGTTCCACAGACCCACAACGTGTTCACCACCATGAGCGTCGAGGAAAACCTCGAAATGGGCGCGTTTATTCGCAATGACGACATCGCCGGCACGATCGAAGAAATCTACGAACTGTTCCCGATTCTCAAAGAAAAGCGCCACCAGCCCGCCGGTCAACTCTCCGGTGGCCAGCGCCAGCAAGTCGCCGTTGGCCGCGCCATGATGACGCGCCCGAGCGTACTGATGCTCGATGAGCCCACAGCCGGTGTATCGCCGATCGTGATGGACGAGCTGTTCGATCGCATCCTCGAAGTCAAGGCGCGCGGTGTCGCGGTCTTGATGGTTGAGCAGAATGCGCGCCAGGCGCTCGAAATTGCCGACAGGGGCTACGTCCTTGTCATGGGTGAAAACCGCCACACTGGCAGCGGCGCGGAACTGCTCGCCGACAGTGAAGTGCGCAAATCGTTTTTGGGAGGGTAATCGATGCCCGATACTATTGATATGTTAAATGCGCTGGTCCTGCTGGCGAACTACGTGCTGCTGCCGGCGCTGACCTATGGCTCTCAGCTGGCACTGGGTGCACTGGGTGTGACCTTAGTGTTCGGCATTCTGCGCTTCTCTAACTTCGCCCACGGCGACACTATGGCCTTCGGCGCGATGGCCACTATCTTAGTGACGTGGTTCCTGCAGTCGCTTGGCGTGAGCTTTGGCCCACTGCCCACGGCATTGCTGGCGCTGCCTTTTGGCATCGCGATTACCGCTGTGCTAGTGCTGGGTACCGACCGCTTCGTCTACCGTCACTACCGCAAGGTCAACGCCAAGCCGATTACTTTTGTGATGGTCTCGGTCGGTGTGATGTTCCTGATGAACGGCCTGGTGCGCTTTATTATCGGCCCGAACGACCAGCGTTTTGCCGATGGCGAGCGGTTCGTCTTCAAAGCCCGTGAATTCAAAGAGTGGTCTGGGCTAGATGTCGGCATGGCGCTGAAAAGCTCGCAGCTGATTACCATTGTCTGCGCCACTATTTTGGTTGGTGCCCTGTTCTACTTCTTGCAAAAGACCAAGACAGGCAAGGCGATGCGCGCCTACTCAGACAACGAGAACTTAGCACTGCTATCGGGTATCAACCCCGAGAAAATCGTACGTATCACGTGGATTTTGACTGCGCTGCTAGCTACGGTTGCCGGTGTACTCTACGGTTTGGATAAGAGCTTTAAGCCCTTCGTTTACTTCCAATTGCTGCTGCCGATCTTCGCCGCGGCCATTGTCGGCGGTTTAGGCAAGCCGGTAGGTGCGATTGCTGGCGGCTTTATTATCGCCTTCTCCGAGGTTGCACTGACCTATGTGTACAAGAAATTCTTGATCTACCTGCTGCCGCCGAATATGGAGCCAGACTCACTCATGCAGTTGCTGGCGACCGAGTACAAGTTCGCGGTGTCCTTCGTTATTCTCGTGCTCGTGTTACTCGTGGCGCCCACCGGTATCTTTAAGGGGAAAGTCGTATGAGTCAATCACTACGCCCAATAGCCGTCTTCGGCATCATGGCACTGCTGTTACTGTTTGTCGGTATCAGCCAGTCGTGGGGAGTCGCGCTGACCATTATCAACATGTGCCTGATCTCTGCCATCATGGCCCTTGGGGTCAACATTCAGTGGGGATACGCCGGACTTTTTAACGTCGGTATCATGGGTTTCACCGCTCTGGGCGGCGCCGCTGCAGTATTGATCTCCAAGGCACCTGTCAGCGAAGCTGTCAGTGCCGGTGGCCTCGATATGGCGATAGCACTGGCGGTGTTAGTCGGTGGCATCATCGCCACTGTCGCACTCTATAAAGCCTGGGGTAAGCGCCCCTTGCGCAAGACGGTCACCTTTGTTGCAGCACTGGCCGTCTACCTGTTGACCCGCAGTTTCTACGGCCCTGCCAGTGAAGCTATCGAAGCGGTCGATCCCGCCAAGACAGGCTACCTCGGCGGGTTGGGTATGCCGATCGTCTTCGCCTGGTTTATCGGCGGGTGTTTTGCCGCCGCTGCCGCGTGGTTTATCGGCAAGATCACACTGGGACTGCGCACCGATTACTTGGCCATCGCCACACTGGGCATCGCCGAAATCATCGTCGCTGTACTCAAAAACGAAGACTGGCTGACCCGCGGCGCCAAGAACGTCACCGGCCTGCCGCGCCCTGTGCCCTACGAGACAGAGCTGCAAGCTGCGCAGTGGTTTATCGACCTGGTGCACAAGTTCAATGCGCAAGCGCTCTCAAAACTGACCGAAGCCGAGCGTATTAGCGCCCTCAACGAGCTGGTCATCGACGCCTCTGGGGTGTTTGTCAAACTTTGCTACACCGGTCTCTTTGCCGCGGTACTGCTAGTGATTTTCATGCTGTGTAATTTGGCGCTGAACTCACCCTGGGGCCGAATGATACGCGCCATTCGCGACAACGAAACCGCCGCTGGCGCCATGGGTAAGGACGTCAAAGCGCGCCACCTGCAGATCTTCATCCTAGGGTCTGCCGTGGTCGGTATTGCCGGTGCCATGATGACAACCCTAGAGAGCCAGTTCACGCCAGGGACGTACAACCCTCTGCGTTACACTTTCTTGGTTTGGGTTATGGTTGTGGTTGGGGGTTCAGGTAACAACTTGGGCTCGATTCTCGGTGGTTTCCTCGTGTGGTTCATTTGGATCGAGGCCGAGCCTGCTGGTATTTGGCTGATGGAAGTCCTGACCCAGGCGATGGACCCTGACAGCCCACTGCGCGCACACATGCTTGAAAGCGCACAGTACATGCGCCTGATGGTCATGGGCGGGGTACTCTTACTGGTGATGCGCTTTACCCCAGGCGGCATTCTCCCAGAGAAGGGAAGCCAGCCAAACAGGCATTAAAAAGGGAGGGTGAACAGTCGCTAAACCTTCTTGCCTATCGCAACAAGATTAGCTACTGTTCACTACGATGTTTTAAACATAAAGCTCGGCTTACTTCTCAAGGATAAGCACAAGAGCACATAAGAATAATTTTGGAGATTTACATGAAAAAGCACATTCTAGCTGCAGCACTTTCCGCCGCGATGGCAGCCTCTGGCGCCGCGAGCGCCGCTGACGACATCAAGGTTGGTGTTATCCTGGGCTTCACCGGTCCAATCGAATCACTGACACCTGACATGGGTGCCTCTGCTGAACTGGCTTTCAAAGAAGCATCTGATTCAGGCATGCTGCTAGGCGGCAAGAAGATCACACCTGTTCGCGCTGACTCAACTTGTGTCGACGCCGGTGCTGCAACAGCTGCTGCTGAGCGCTTGATCTCCTCTGATAAAGTCGTCGCTATCATGGGCGCTGACTGCTCAGGTGTTACAACAGCAATCGCCAACTCTGTCGCGGTACCTAAAGGCGTTGTCATGATTTCTCCCTCCGCTACGACTCCGGCGCTGAGCTCTATCGACGACAAGGGCTACTTCTTCCGTACAGCACCTTCCGATGCGCGCCAAGGTCAAGTATTGGCCGATGCAGTTTTCGAGCGCGGCATCAAAGAAATCGCGGTTACTTACACCAACAACGACTACGGCAAGGGCCTGTCTGACTCTTTCACTGCAGCTTTCAAAAAGCTTGGTGGCAAGGTGAGCATCGTTGCAGCACACGAAGATGGCAAGGGTGACTACTCAGCTGAAGTTGCGGCACTAGCAGCTTCTGGCGCAGATAAACTTGCCGTTCTAGGTTACCTAGACCAGGGCGGTAAAGGCATTATCCAAACTTCTCTCGATACAGGTGCATTTGAAACTTTCGCGCTGGGTGACGGCATGATCGGTCAGTCACTGGTCGACGCTTTCGGCAACGACATGGTTGACTCTGTCGGCACATCTGCTGGCGGTACTAGCGATGCACTGACTAACTTCATCAAGATGGCTAAAGAGAACAACATCGGCGGCGAAGGCCCATACGATGCGACCTCTTACGATGCCGGTGCTCTGATTGCCCTGGCGATCCAAGCGGCAGGCTCAACTGATCGTGCGACTATTCAGTCTAAGATCATGGACGTCGCCAACGCACCGGGTGAAAAAATCTACCCAGGTGATCTGGCCAAAGCGCTC
>JBMZCU010000181.1:0-6920 GCA_049613705.1 Pseudomonadales bacterium
AGTATTCTATCTTGAGTCCGCTGTCCTCGCTCATCACCACAAAGACTGTCACAGCCTTGGCGCGGCGCTTATAAAGCAGCACCTTGAAATGCTCAACCGGGTAGCGCTGTTCTCCCTCCGGGCTGTGCAGAATGACGGTGTCACCTTGAATTTCAAGCTCACTGTCACGTACTTCGCGATACCCCGCCAGCACATTAGGAGTGCGAAGCGCCACCACAGCGATAAACGCCAGTACCGCCCACAGCGGTGTCAACCATTGCTCTAGCACTGCTACAGCCAAAATCAACCCCAGGCCAACGGCCATCTCTAAACGTTTTGACAGGTAGCGAAAAACGCCACTTTTACTGCGCTTATAACGCATACATCCCCTCATAATAATAGCTAGTTAGCTGAGCCTACCTCAGCACCGCTAATGACTGCAGAGCCAATTTCAACACTTGAGCCAGCCAGTACTGCAAAGAGGACAGCCCCCAAATTCACTGAACTCACCGCTACGCTTGCTCGCGCGTGAAGCTCTCTTCTTCGCAGTGTGCATGTACAGTGCGATCAACTTGCCAACTACAGCCCGGCACTGACCTTGCTGACATCGCAAGCTTTATCGACAAAGCAAACAATGTTTTCCGCCAACTGCGGGTAGTAGGGATTAAATGTTGCGCGACTAAAGTACTTAAGCCCCAGCCCCTCAGCCAGGCCCTTGTTATTTTTCTCACCAAAGAGCACAGGGTTTTGACGGTCCAAACATCCAGCTAGCGATGCACTATCATCGGCTTCCGCGTAACTCTTACAATCTCTATACGCACCTGTAACACCGTAGTGTGCATCGCGCGGATCCATTGAAACACCGGTGTGGGAGACACTTGCATAGGTATAACGCATATCACCTAGTTGGTATTGCTGCGCCTTAGTGGCAACTGTCTCTATCCCCTCACAGCTTGGTTGATCGGCGTTTTTCTCCCCTTGGTACCAGATCAACTTACCTTGCTTGTTGGGCGTGTTATTACAGAAAAAACGCCTCGCTGATGCAGCGTTTATAGTCTGATCGTCACTGCTTACAGCCATGAGCACAGGCACCTTGAGTGTGTATTTAGCCGAGGTGAGATTTTTTGTCAGCGCGTAAAATTCAGCCCCTGCATTAGTGGCGAAAGAGGAGTAGCGAGCAGCGTCATTCTCATCGATATCAGAGAGCCAGCTTTTAAACCAGCGCAAGTACGCAGCCGCCCACGCCATATCACTTGCAGCCTCCACTGCCGTGGAGAGCATCACAACACCTTCGACCTTAGCGGAAGATTTTTCCACCAGTTGGCGGATAGACAGCGCTGTCCCCGTTGAAAAACCAACAAGGTAAATCTCTTTAACATCGTCGCGGCGCTGCAGGCTATTCAAACCATAATCTGTGATAGACAGCCAATCTTGGTAGCGCATGTTGCGGCTATCTCCAACCAGTGTTCCGTGCCCGGGTAACAACACCGCGCGACTGCGCGAACAGGGGTAGGCCTGCTGTAAAGTATCCGCGACGCTTTTGAGTAGATAGGGAGAATCGGTCAATCCGTGGACGAGTAAGAAAGCTTTTTCGCTGCCGACACCTTGCGTATCGCAACCGGCTTGGGGCGAGCGTTCAAAGGGGGCCCGCAACTGCGCAACGCGTTCCCCGCTGGTGTACTCTTGGCCGATAAAAGGTGGCTGCTGCGCCTTCGCAAAGCGCTGTTCTTGCATCAAACGCGCAATATTCGTGTGGTTTTGTGCCGCGTACTGTGCAAAGGGCAGCGCGCGCTCAGGCACACCGGCCGCACTGCCGCTCGGCTGTTTCCAACTCGGTCCACTACTGCACCCAATTGCAAAGATTGCTCCCAAGAGTGCGATAGCACCGGCCAGTTTCGTTTTTTTCATGGAGTCTCTCCTCTTCCCTGTGCGGCCATAGTATCTACATAAGGTGGCGTTTGACAAAAATTAATGCCTTTAATGGAGCGCTTCAACTCTGTTATCCCTTTTACTTATCCCTGCTGCTTACACAGACGTATTGCAAACAACAAAACACCTCTTACTCTCTAACACGCCAGAACACTGCGCCGATATGGCTTTACAGCGATTATCACTCGATCCCCCCCACCCGTCTTTAGCGAATCGATTACTGCGCAAACGCTTTAGCTCCTTTTAACCCTCTGATTATTTTGCTTGTATTCACCGGATGTTCGTACAATAGCTTCTTTTTTCTGTGCGGGTTTATCTGCTATGTCCATGACTGTGATCAATAACGCTGAGTTATACACTCCCCAATATTTAGGGCGGCGAAACGTCTTAGTGTGCAACGGCGTTATCAGCGCTATTAGCGAGGAGGCATTCAACCTCTCTGATAACATCATCTACGATGAGGTCGACCTACAGGGTAAGCGCCTGGTCCCTGGTTTTATCGACTGTCACGCCCATATCACCGGCGGTGGCGGCGAGGCAGGATTTGCCACCCAGGTGCCCGCGGTGCCCTTGAGCCATTTCACCTCTGCTGGGGTGACCACCGTCGTTGGACTGCTCGGCACTGACGATACCACACGCAGTATCGCCAACTTGGTCAGCCGCGCCTATGCGCTGCGAGAAGAAGGGATGAGCGCCTACTGCTGGACTGGTGGTTATCACTATCCACTCAACACCCTATTGGGCAGCGCCACCAAGGACATTACCTTTCTCGATCCCGTTATTGGCATCGGAGAGTTCGCAATCAGCGATCACCGCTCTAGCCAGCCGCAACTTAGCGAAGTTGCACGCCTGGCAAGCGAGGCTCATGTCGCAGGACTCATGACAGGAAAAGCCGGCGTGATCCACTTTCACTTAGGGGACGGTGCGCGCAAACTCGAACTAATAGAGCGCGCCCTGGAGGAGACAGAAATTCCCGCACGGGTTTTTCATCCAACCCATGTCAATCGCAATAGAGCGCTGTTTGATAGCGCCTGTGAGCTTACCAAGCGCGGCTGCACCATTGATATCACGGCATTCCCAGATGAATTCAACGCCCAAGGCTACAGTGCAGGCGCAGCTGTCGAGCTGGCGATAGCACGTGGAGTAGCGCTGGATAAAATCACCATTAGCTCCGATGGCGGCGGCTGCCTGCCGGAATTTGACAGCTGTGGCAATTTACACAAGATGGACGTCGGTCGGCCCGAAGCACTTGCGCTGGCACTGGCCGAATGTACCGCGCGCGGAGCGACACTTGAACAAGTCTTACCTATGCTTACCAGTAACATCGCCTCTTTGCTGCGCCTGACACACAAAGGGCGCATTGATATAGGCTGTGACGCCGACCTCATTGCACTGGATGATCAACTTAAAATCTGTGACGTGATGGCACTGGGTAAATGGCACAGACGCGGTGATAAGCAATTAGTGAAAGGTACTTTTGAACACTGAAAAAGCTGCGAGCAAAGCCCTCTACAGGCGTACAGCGCAATTGACTTTTATCGTTAGCACACCGCCTCAATCGCAAATTTCATCTGCGCGAGAGGCGACATCAGTGCAGCAATTTTTCCAGCTGACCGCTCATAGCGCTGCTAAGGTGGCGGCTCAGCGCACAGGCTTGAGAGCTGTGCGCGTTATCTTCCCAGGAGAACGTCTTGAGAATAGCTTGATAGGTAAGCCAGCGCAGTGGCTCAGGTTCCCACTTGCACAGGACCTCCCCCAAGGATGCATCATAGGCCCAGGGCATCTGAACCAATTCGGAATCACGCCCTAAGATAAGATCGACTAACGTGCGTGCGAACAAGTTGGAAGCGCCCACGCCTTCACCACCGTAGCCTCCGGCACAGCCGAGGCCACTGCGCTGATCAAACAGTGCGAAAGGGGTAAACCCGCGCGCCATGCCCAACGTTCCGCCCCAACCGTGTGTAATTTCTAACTCGCGCGCGATGGGGAAAAGACCGCGCAGCAGAGATTCGCGTAGCCTAAAGGCCTGTTCGTGCAAGGAAAACGTACTTTTGGCACGCCCCCCGAACTGATAGCCACCGCGCGCGCCAAACACAATCCGCCCATCGAGCGTGCGCTGCCCGTAAGTGGTCAAACGCCCGCTGTCACAAAAGGTCGGCCGCCCGGCCAAGCCTATCTGATCCCACTGGGCTGTCGTCAGTGGTTGTGTGGCGATCAGCAAGCTTTGAATAGGCAGTAAATAGCGCTGCAAGTTGAGTAGACGCTCACCAAACCCTTCTGTCGCTGGAACGACCACGCTAGCACGCACACTCCCCTGAGCGGTGGTGAGTAAGCCATTATCGACAGCGCGTACGGCGCTGTTTTCATAGATTGTCACGCCGCTGCGCGCAACACCTGCGGCGAGACCACACACTAATTTAGCCGGGTTGATCGCCGCACAGTGTGGCGTAAACAGCCCCGCTGTACCGCGGTGCATGTTAACTTGTGCCTCAAGCGCTGCACCCTCTAGCCACTGGAAGTCACTGTCGTCAAACCCGGCGCGGCGATAACTTTCGAATTCATCGCGTAGAAGGGCTTTCTGATAGGGATAGCGCGCGGCAACAGCAATTGAACCACCGCGGTGCAAATCGCAGTCAATCTGCAGCTCAGTGCAGACACTCGCAACTTCATCGACAATCGAAGTAAGTAGCTGCTTAGCCTGCTTGCGCTGTTCGCCCTGCAGCCGTGCCAGCTGTTTAAGTTCGCCCGCCATCCCGCCGATCAGCCAGCCACCATTGCGCCCAGAGGCACCAAACCCGGCAACGTTTCGCTCTAACACAGCAACCGAGAGCTCAGGGCGATATTTTTTAAGGTAGTACGCCGTCCACAGGCCGGTGTACCCGGCACCTATAATCGCGACATCAACATCGATGTCCTCAGTCAATGCCGGGCGCGCTGTGGCCGTTTCACACAGCTGATCGAACCAAAAACTACACGATTTGAGAGTCTGCATGCCGTTTTACCCGAGCGAGCGATTGTAATCGATCAATTGATGCCATGCGTCTATAACGCCCGCTGTAACAGGGTGCTCACTCACGCGATCGGCCAGGCGTTGATTTTCAGGATTGCCGTTACTCACCGTAAAGCCAATGCCCGCGCGGGTAATCGCCGGTAGATCGCCAGAGGTATCACCGATAAAGGCCACTTGCGCCAAGTTGATACCTTGCGTTTCGCAAAACCAACTAAGCCCCTCGCCTTTATTGGCACAGGGCCAAAGTGCACTGACAGAGATATCAGTCCCGTGCACCTGTAAGATGGGGAAATGCGCTTCAATGTGCGCACTAAATTCAGCGTGCAGTGTTGCCATTAGCGCTTTATCGGCACAGGTAAAGCCCGCATCGATTTGTTTACTCACCTCGGGCTGGATGCTTGGATAACGCTGTTTTAGCTCAGCGATGTAGGCCTTAACTTGCGCGCTAATGGCCAGCGCATCTTCTGGCAGCGCCGGGTGCCAAGCAACCGCTTGAGTCGCCAGGTCCAGCATCCCCGCACCGGATTCAAACAGCACAGGCACGCGCACATTGAGCCACTGGCCAACGGCTTCGGTGTACGGTGCGGGACGCCCGGTGCAGATACTCAATTTCGGCACGTCGGAGTCACTGGCTGAGCGCTCAGAGAGCTCGCGCAACTGGGTCAAAAGCGACCAATTTGGGGAGGTAAAGGGCTCACTTACGCAGCCGTCTAAGTCAACCAAGAAAAACGCAATCCGCTGTGCCATACATCATCCTTACTGTGAGTAACACTCTTTATACAACATATCACCGAAAAGAAAAGCCATTAAAAGGCGAGGATCGGCATCACCGCAGGTGATACCGATAAAGGTGGATAGCGCTATAACTGATTAGGTGGAGAACGACACGTACTGGTAGATGGGTTACTCTTCTATAACGTCTCGAAACTCTTCGCGGATCGCCAAGAAATCATCGAGGTCGGCAAAGAAAATTTCGAGCAACTTGGGGTCGAACTGCTTGCCGGACTGCTCGCGAAAGAGCGCGTAAATACGCTCATCATCCCAGGCGTCTTTATAACAGCGCTTACTGCCCAGCGCATCGAACACATCGGCAATACTGGTGATACGGCCGTAGATGTGAATTTCCTCTCCTTTGAGTTTGCGCGGATAACCGGTGCCGTCATATTTTTCATGGTGTTCGTGGGCGATGATTGCCGCCGCTTTCAGTAGAGGCCGCTCTGATATCTTGAGCATCTCATAACCTAAAGTGGCGTGCGTTTTCATCACTTCGAATTCTTCATTGGTTAACTTGCCAGGCTTGTTGAGGATGGCATCGGGAATACCCACTTTGCCGATATCGTGCATAGGGCTGGCAATCTTGAGCATTTCAGCCTCTTCTTCAGTCATCCCCAGCTTGAGCCCGAACAATTTGGAGTACTCGGCAACGCGGCGCACGTGGTTATAAGTCTCGCGCGAGCGCGATTCACCAATGGCCCCCATGGTTAAGAGCACTTCCTTTTGGGTGTCTTCTATCTCACGGTTGAGAAGCTTGATCTCTTCAAGCTTCTGCTGCAACTCGTCGTACTCACGCTTTTGCCGCTGATCACTGCGCACCATAATTTTCTCCTGGCGCTTGAGATCTTTGACCACCTGCGTTGTCGTGGTATCAAAGGCATCTCGCAGTTTTTCGATTTCAGCTATGAGCTTGTTTTGTTCCATACCGCAATCGCTATTTCTGCACTAAGTTAAAGTTTAAGGTGTCAAAATCTTCCATGAAGTCTTCGCCGGCTTCTAGCGCTGTCTCATTCTCCTCGTCGTAGAGCCAGATGATTTCAATCTCGTGATCTTCACTGGCCTCTTCAAGCAGATCGAAGAGATCGAAAAACAACTTAGAGCTACTGGAGTTAAAATAAATGATCTCAAAGCGAATCTGAGTCTTACCTTCACTCTTTTGCTCAAAGTACTCTTTAATCCAATCTAGGGTCGGCGTGTAAAAAAGGAAAGTGTTTTATATGAACCAATC
>JBMZCU010000182.1:0-6913 GCA_049613705.1 Pseudomonadales bacterium
TTTTCTACGACATCCACATCACGGTCACAAGGCTCGCAGTAAGCGTTGGGTAAACGAGTCTGATCTTGATTTGACTTTTGTGTTGATGTCTTTGTTGATATTGGTGCTGACATGGGGGCGCGCTCTTATTCGAAAGCGCGCAGTATAGTACGAGGCTGCAGTTGGCTGCCACTGCAATCGACGTTTCACCCAAGCTCTCGCTCGCGTGTGTCGTGTCAAATACGCTGCGCGCACTGCGCGGGAGCCCTGAGAATGTCATCGGGGCGGCTTGTTGATACCACTCCATCGGGGCGGGTACTAGCATAGCTATTTCATGATGTCACTGTGAAAATTTTCACAAATACAATCGCTTAGCGTTTAAATATAATGCGCCTTCAAGGATTCGTACGGCATTGCTGTGCGGTTTAAAATGCGTTGTGAAAGGAGAGAAATGATGAAAATGTGGATGGCATGTATCTGTCTGATGTTTAGTGTAACAGTGGTGAGTGCGCACTCTGGAGGCACCGACGCGCGCGGTTGCCACGCCGGTAAAAAGCCCTATCACTGTCACACGCCAAAGCGCTAAGTGATGCTGGAATACAATTAACACAGTAGTTGAAGGTCGATAATACATGGAAGAGAAAAAGGATTTAAAAGGGTTGAGAGGTTGGTTAATTTTGGTTGGCATTGGCATTGTGTTTACGCCAATTAGACTTATTTTAACGTTGACGCCGGCGTACAAGCCTATGTTTGAAGAGGGGGTGTGGAGTGCTATTACGACGCAAGGGTCGGCGTCGTATGTGCCGCATTTAGGGTCAATAATAATAGGGGAAATGTCGGTTAACGCGATCGTGTTCTGCCTTTCCATTTACCTCATTTATCTCTTTTTTAAAGAGCACTACCGCTTCCCCAAACTGTACATTGCGCTGCTTTCTTTTACGCTGGCTTTTGCTGTGATCGATGCATGGTTGGTGTCTCAGTTAATTCCAGGGGCGCCTATGTTCGACTCAGAAACGCAACTAGATATAATGAAATCAGCGCTGACAGCAGCTATTTGGATCCCCTATTTACTGTATTCAAAAAGAGTAAAAGCGACCTTTGTCAATGCGCGCCCATGCGATGACCAGCCAGTGTGCTTAACTAAATAGCCAATGGCCGTCAGAACTGTGTGAATTTAAGAAAGTTTCACCTGTTGGCGCACGCTTTGGTTCTCTATGATGCCCGGCAATCGCTGGGCGCATGTTGCCTGGCAATTCACGATTTCAGGATGTGCCCGGTGCACGTATCAAGGAGCTAAGATGCAGCTATTACAAGCGGGGCAGAATATTGCCCTGACAGAGACCTCACTGACCCTCACCATTGACTGGCAAGTTCCCTCACTGCAGGACAGCCAAATCGATGTCTCGGCGTATATGCTAGGCGATGATAACAAGGTGCGAAGCGATGACGACTTTATCTTTTACAATCAGCCCAGTGCCAAAGAGGGGTGTTTAAGCTTATCCGGCCAGGGCTGTGAACAGCACTACCGTGTCGACCTAGCCAAAGTGCCGGCAGATGTGATGAAGATTGCCTTTGCGATTGCCATTGATACACAGGCAACGTTTTCAGCGGCGCAGCGCTTGGTGGTGAGTTTACAGGGACTGGCTGAGTTTGCCCCAGCGACCGCTAATATGCAGGAGCGGGCGCTTATTTTAGGTCAACTTTATCGGCATAACGGCAAGTGGAAATTTCGAGCGATGGGTGCTGGCTTTAACGCGGGGTTGGGGCCTTTGGCTGAGAGCTTTGGGGTTGTGATTGACGGGCCTTCACCTGAGCCTGCGGCTACTCCCGCACAGAGTGCCAGCGCCGCAGCTGCCCCTGCCAAAGCAGTGGATTTAGAGAAAGTGATTGAGCAGCAGGCGCCCAGACTGGTGGATCTGGCAAAGCCAGCGGCGGTCTCTCTGGCCAAAAACAACCTCGAAAATGTGCGTGCTAAAGTCGCCTTTGTACTCGATTGCAGCGGCAGTATGAGTTTTCAATTTTCCAAGGGCAATGTTCAGGCGGTGCTCGATCGCATCGCTGTACTGGCAGTGCAGTTTGACGATGATGCCGCCTTTGATTTCTGGGCCTTTGCCCAGGAATTCAAGAAGTGTGAAGATGTGAGTTTAGATAACCTCGACGGTTACATCGAGCGCCTGACGCACAAGGAAAAGAAAGGTTTTTTTAGTGGATTCAAAGGCATAGTTGAAGGCTTGGGCATTGGTAACAACGAGCCGCCGGTGATGCGCGATGTGATCGATTTCTACAAAGGCAGTGAGCTACCGGCGTACGTTGTGTTTATCACCGATGGTGGTGTGCATCAGTCTTCCAAGATCAAGACACTGATGAAAGAGGCCTCGAGCGAGCCGGTGTTCTGGCAATTTGTGGGCTTAGGCGGCTCTAACTACGGTGTGCTAGAGGAACTCGATGACATGGGCGGGCGCGTGGTCGACAACGCGGACTTCTTTCAGATCGATGACTTTGCCAAAGTGCGCGACAGCGAGCTCTACGACAGGTTGTTGAATGAGTTTCCGGGCTGGCTGAAAGCGGCGAAGGCGGCCAATGTGCTTTAGTGACACTAGCTAAATGAACATGCGGCCCGATTGCAGGTGCAGGGGCCGTTTTTTAAAGGAGGCGTCAATTGGAATGATGGCGTAGGAAGCGGCGTTTTACAGCGCTAGCTGTTGCACCTAATGCGTATAACTCAATAACTGGCAGTGTGACATACAAACACAAGGCTAAAAAAGACTCACTCGTTGGTATGCTAAGCGCATTGAGTAATAAAAACTGTGGCAGTACCAAAGGGAAATACCAGGGAAGGGTGAATCCTCCTGAAGGTGTGTTTAGGCACCAAATAACAACCACTGTTTGAAGCAGTAGGTAGATCCCGACTAACCACACTCCTGACTTGCTTTTTAACATTGTGTTCACCTTGTGTTTGTTTTTAAGAACTTGAATCTAAAAGCGTTGGGGAAGCTGGGCAAGATAGGCTTGCAATGTCGCTCAATACGCTACTGACAGTCGCGTATTGCTCAACTGAATGTGAGAATAACAAGGATGAACTCCGGTATTGTACGCCCACTATCATCGTGTAATTGATACACTATAGCCACAGCTACTACTTTCACTCTGTGCTAGCTATTACGCATCATAGCCAACCTGAGATTTAAACATGTCCGATTCCTGCTGTGAGTACGCCTCACCGATCAACACGCTGGCAGAACTTGCTGGCTTGGCCAACTACTCTTTGTTGGATTCGCTCACCTGCGACCCCGATGCGACGGACGACGGTGTGGACTACGCGCCGCGCCAAGTGTTTAGCGGTCACTATGTTCCCTTGGCTCCTACGCCGCTTGAAAACCCGGTATATGTGGCCCACAGTACCGGTTTATTTCGCCAGCTTGGTCTGGCGGATGAGTTGGCACAGCACGCAGACTTTGGGCGGCTGTTCAGCGGGGATTTGTCGGCGCTGCCCGCACCGATGCGCAAGCTGGGTTGGGCCTGTGGTTACGCGCTCTCTATTATGGGCACTGAGTATACCCAGCAGTGTCCGTTTCGCACGGGCAATGGCTATGGTGATGGCCGTGCAGTCTCAGTACTTGAGCTGGTGGCTAATGGACAGCGCTGGGAAATGCAGCTTAAAGGTGGCGGGCGCACGCCTTACTGTCGCGGCGGCGATGGCCGCGCGGTATTGCGCTCAAGCGTGCGCGAATTTTTGGCGCAGGAGCACATGCACGCTTTAGGTGTGCCAACCTCGCGCTCGCTCTGCCTGTTCGCTTCCCAGAGCGAGCAAGTGCAGCGCCCCTGGTACAGCAGTGGTTCGCACGCCGACAACCCAGACAGCATGATGGCAGAGCCAGTCGCGATCACGACTCGGGTCGCGTCTTCGTTTCTGCGGGTCGGTCAGCTGGAGCTTTTTGGCCGCCGCGCACGCACTCAAGCGCACCCGCAGGCACTGGCTGAGCTTGAAACGCTGGTGGAGCATGTGATCGCGCGCGAGTATAGCGCTGAAATTGACTGTGCTGCCAGCCTTGCTGATCGCGCGGTGGCGCTGGCCGAGTGCTTTCGCACCCGGCTGATCGCACTGGTTGTCAATTGGCTGCGCGTCGGCTATTGCCAGGGCAATTTCAATAGCGATAACTGCGCGCTGGGCGGTTTTACTTTGGACTACGGCCCCTACGGCTTTTGTGAGCTTTTCAGCCCGCAGTATCAGCCCTGGACAGGAGGCGGGCAGCACTACTCGTTTTACAGCCAGGGAATCGCGGCGCAGCAAAACTTCGCTATGCTGTGCGCTGCGCTGCGCCCTATAACGGCTCAAAACACCGAGGCCGATGCTGCACTTGATGATTTACAGCGTGGTTTTGGCGCTGCATTTGACGCTGCGCGCCAGCAGATGTGGGCCGAAAAACTTGGCCTTGAAAGCTTCGATGCTGGGCTCTTCAAAACATTGGAAGGGCTGATGTTGGATACCGCAGTGGATTACACCTTGTTCTTTCGTGAACTCTCTTCTATCCCCGATGACATTGAGGCACTGAAAAAGAGCTTTTATCGCTCGCGTCGCTATGCAGATGATACGCAGGCGATAGATGCGCGCTGGGCACAGTGGCTGCAAGAGTGGCACGGGGCAATTTCTGCTCAGCCCAAGGCGTTGCTCGCCCAGCGTATGAAAAGTGTCAACCCCAAATACAGCTTACGCGAGTGGCAGGTCGTACCTGCCTATCAGCGTGCGATGGAGGGTGATTACAGCCTAGTACATGAGCTGCAAGCGGTGATGGCGAAGCCCTACGATGAGCAATCATCCGAGATAGAGGCGAAGTACTACCGACTTAAGCCCTACGAGTACTTTGGCGTCGGCGGGGTGTCGCACTACAGTTGTTCTTCCTGATTTTTTAACCCTTGAAAAGCGCTGAATAGCGCTTTCCACACAGGTCCTGGCACTGCGTTGCCGATTGTATGGCCGTCGATGCACACGATGGGTTTTAGCTCTTCCATGGAATTGGTGACCCACACTTCATCTGCACTTAACAATTGTGCCAAGCTCGGTGCTGTTTCGCGCAGTTCAAAACCGTGCGCGCGAGCAAGCTCGATCACTAGCGCACGCGTGACACCCGGTAAGATGTTCTCTACCGGTGGGGTGTAAATCACACCGTTCAACACACAGAAGAGGTTGCTGCTCGGCGCCTCGACGACCTTGCCGTGTCGTACCAGTAAAGCCTCGTCTTGCGGTACACCGCGCTGATAGAGCTCTCGATACGCCATCACATTACCCATTAAACTGCTGGATTTTAGGTTGCAGCGCTGCCAGCGCAGATCGTCCATTGTGTGGGCGGTACAGCCTAGGTAGTTCAGATCAATCTCTAGAGCGAAGGGGATAGTAAAGATCAGCACAGTCGGAGTGGCAGCCACCGGAAAACGGTGCTTGCGTTGGCCCTCACAGCCGCGAGTGACGTGAATGTACAGCAGCTGAGAGGACTGTGTTGGATCGATGAGTGGCGCTGCGATACCGTGCCAGTCGGTCAGCGAATAGGGGGATGCAATACCGACACCAGACAACCCATCCAACAGGCGCTGAAAGTGTCGCTCGGCGCCCAGTAACGTGCCGTTATAGGCGGGAACGGCCTCGTAAATGCTGTCACCGAGGAGGAAGCCACGGTCAAAGGGGGAGATGGCGACTTGATCGATCGGCACGTATTGTCCATTGAAAAAGGCGTTAGCTTCGGTATGCTGATTTGTCATGATTGGTGGCCTGTAATCTATTTTTAAACAGGTTATAGGGTGTAAAAATACACAACAAACGAGTTTTGGAAATGCTTGCATGACTAAAAGTTATACTAAAGTGCGCTATCAGCGGCTGCCTGCGCAACAGTCCGTGCGGGTGTTTGAAGCGGCGGCGCGCCATTTGAGTTTCACCGCAGCAGCGCAGGAATTGTCGATGACACAGAGCGGTGTGAGCAAGCAGATCAAAGGCCTGGAAGACTTTTTGGGAGAGTGTCTTTTCGCACGCCACGGGCAGAGGATTACCTTGAGCAGCGCCGGGCGCGCTTTTTACACTCGTTGCGAACAGGCGTTGGACAGCCTGCAACAGGGCGTCGATGAAATGCAAGGGGAGTCTGGAACGCTGCGTTTGCAAGCACCACCGACATTTGCCGCGCGCTGGCTGATCCCGCGTATGGAAGTGCTCAAAGAGAGCTTACCGAAGTTGGATCTGCACATCGAAACGACATGGCTGCGCACGATTCGCGATCGTGTCCGACCTAAGAGTAATGAAATGGTCATCCACGCTTGCATCCACTATCCCTTCGATGAGATAGAGGCACAGCTGTTGCGCCGGGAAACACTGCTGGTTGTTGTCTCACCCGACTATATGGTGCGACGCGGTACAATCAGTCAGCCTTCGGATCTCGTCGGTAAAGATCTTATTCACACGCGCCTAGATGGGCATATTCACTGGGAGGCTTGGGCGCGAACCTTGGGTGTTGAAGCGCTGGACACAGACTCAGGCTATGAGTTTGAAACTTTGGATATGGCCTTGAGCGCAGCTGAAAGTGGGATAGGAGTGTTGGTCTGTGATGCGCTTTACGCACTGCCCGCGCTGGCCAGCGGGCGCTTGGTCGTACCTTTTACGATGCCTTTGATCAGCGGTTTGCAGTATCTTTTACTGATGAATCCAGATACGCGTTACTGGGGGCTGCAGGAAAACTACCGGCTGTGGTTAGCGCGCCAAATCACGCAAGATCATCGCAAGATGGAGGCATTGTTGTGCACCCTTGGGTTGAATCTGGATGATCTGCACCAGGCGGACTGGCCGCTTACCTAAGCGCTGTGATGGACACAAATCTGTTGCAGGTCAAGAGGTTGCAGTGCCTCACCTGTGAGGCCGCAGCTGTGTTGGTTGGCCTCTTTCACTAAGTGTTTG
>JBMZCU010000183.1:0-6885 GCA_049613705.1 Pseudomonadales bacterium
GTACACTTGCCATCATGCCCTTCAGCGATAACTCCTGGAGCGCTAAGCAGTTAGGCGTATCCGCACTTAACTTGCCACAGCAATGATAAAGCCGTAACGCAGCGCTTTACCTGCAGTGATTAGCAACGCGCTGAGCATCGGATTGAGGCGCAACCAGCCAGCCATCAAACACAGCGGATCGCCAATCAAGGGTAGCCATGACAGCAGCAGTGCCCAGACACCGTGGCGCTGCAGCCAGCTAAGCGCTTTGCGCTGCCAGCGCTTCTCTAAGGATTTCGCACTGTATTTACGCGCAATCAACCACCCCAGTGCAAAGGTGAGCAGCGCTCCCAGCACATTGCCCGACAGCGCCGCCAGAAACAGCCAACCTGTATCGTATTGCGCTTGTTGTACCAGATACAACAGCGCTACTTCTGAGCCCCCTGGCAACAAGGTCGAGGAGACGAAACTGCTGCCAAAAAGCCCGACATAGGCTAGATCTATCACGTATTGAGGCCCGCATTCACGCAGCGAATCACACCGATATCATAAGCCCCTTGCAGTAGCTGATGCACGGGCTTTAGCGCCGCACCATGCTCTTCGCGCGAGGCCAAAATGGCCTGTTCTATCTGATCAATCTCCCCCTGCGACAATTCTACAACCTCGACAACACTGAGTTCACCACCGCCGATCCCAAGTGCCAAATGGTTGTATATCACCCCTTGCGAGAGTTTTTGCATCGCCGCCACTTGCGCGACATTCATACCCGCTTTGAACAGCGCAATTGATTCCTCACTCTGGCGGTCTGCACTGAGTGACTGTTCGCTCTGCTCCTGCAGTACTTCGAGAAATTGCTCGCCGTAGAGTTCGAGCTTGCGATCACCGACACCGCTGATTTTTTGCAGCTGCTCACGCGTGACCGGGCGGTACATCACCATCTCCATCAAGGTCGCATCGTGGAAAATGACATAGGGCGGCACATCTTGCTCACGCGCTAGCGCGGTACGCAAGGTACGCAGCGCTTCCCACAGCTGATGCTCTTGCGGGTCGAGCTTTTGCTGCGTACCAGACTTGCGATCATACTTAGGCTTACTACTCTTTTGACGCTTATCTTCGCGCAGCTCTATCGTTTCCTCCCCGCGCAACAAAGGCCTGCAGGATTCGGTCAGATTCAGCACACCAAAGCCTTCGTAATCCACCCCTAGATGCCCTCGCGCCACAAGCTGTCGGAACACAGAGCGCCACTGCTGCTTATTGAGCTCAGTGCCGATATTCCACGTCGATAACTTGTCGTGCTCGAACTGCTTGACCTTGTCAGTCAGCGTTCCAGTCAGCACATCGACAATATGATTGACACCAAAACGCTGCCCAGTGCGATAAACCGCTGAAAGCACTTTGCGCGCCGCCTCAGTGCCATCCCACACAGGAACAGGTTCCAAGCAGTTATCGCAGTTGCCACAGGGCGCGTGCTGATCCTCGCCAAAGTAACTGAGCAGCACTTGTCGCCGACAGCTGGTTATTTCACACAGTCCCAGAATTGCCTCTAACTTTTGCCGCTCGACCTGCTTTATATTATCGGCCGCCTGCGAGCCCTCCACCATCTGCCTAAGGAAGACCACATCCTGCAAACCGTAGACCATCCACGCGGTTGCTGCCTGTCCATCGCGCCCGGCGCGCCCGGTTTCCTGATAGTAGGCCTCGATACTCTTGGGCAGATCTAAGTGCGCAACGAAGCGCACATTAGGCTTATCGATCCCCATCCCAAAGGCAATCGTAGCGACAATAATCACTTTTTCACGGGTCAAGAAAAGGTGCTGGTGATGCTGCTTTAACTCATTGGACAGCCCCGCGTGATAAGGCAGCGCGTGAAAGCCTTTCTCACTTAGCCAGGCCGCTGTCTCTTCAACGCGTTTGCGCGAGAGGCAATAGACAATGCCGGCATCATTTTGGTGCTCTGCTTTGATAAAACTGAGCAACTGCTCACGCGCTCTATCCTTTTGTCCTATGCGGTAGCGAATATTGGGCCGATCAAAGCCCTGAATGAAAAAGTTAGCGTCGCGCAGCGCCAAGCGCTCGGCGATCTCTTTTTGGGTGCGCGTATCCGCTGTTGCTGTCAGGGCAATGCGTGGTGTCTGTGGAAAGTGGTTGGCAAACTGCGCAATCTGCAGGTATTCGGGTCTAAAGTCGTGGCCCCACTGAGATACACAGTGTGCCTCATCGATCGCAATCAGCGATAACTGACACTGACTGAGCAACTGAAATGTCTTAGGCTGCAACAGCCGTTCTGGGGCGATATACAGTAAATCTAACTCACCGCGCAGCAGTAATTGCTCCACTTCGTTTTGCACATTGTAATCTAGCGATGAGTTCAAGTAGGCCGCATTTATCCCTAGCTGCGAGAGCGCCGTTACTTGATCGTGCATGAGTGCGATCAGTGGAGACACCACCACCGCCACGCCTTGACGGATCAGTGCCGGCAGCTGGTAGCAAATTGATTTACCCCCACCTGTGGGCATGATGACAAGGGTGTCGCGCCCGCTAATAAGGCTCTGAACTATCTCCTGCTGCCCGGGCCTAAAGCCGTCGTAACCAAACACATCCTTTAAGACTTTTTGCGCCTGCTCGCTCATGAGTACCTTAATCTAGAAAGCGCCGCCACAGCGACTGAAGGGGCCAATTATCCCGATATACAGCGATACTGTCACCTCATATCGCAGACGCAGCAACATCTCTCTCCACAGGTGTTCAGTCCTTGAACAGCTTTGTGTTTGATACTGGTTTTAAATACCTGTGCTTAGGAGTAAACTAGCGCCTGATAATTTTTCTGGACGCCATGACATGCAAAACCCTCAAAACAACGCCACTATCACAGATGATGAACTCGACCGCCTCGAGACCTTTATTTTCTCGGACGCCGTCAGCGAAGAGTCATTAGATCTGATCGGGATTCACGGCTTTCTCTGTGCCCTAATCATCTCCCCGACGCAGACAGATACCCAAGAGTGGCTCGAAGTTGTATTTGATGGCGAGCCGAACTGGCAAGACGCTGCGCAAAAAGCGGATATCACCGGCATTCTCTTAAACTGGAAAGGTCATATCCTCGCGGACATGGAAAACGATCGCGAGCTGGAAATGCCCTGTGAGCCAACGCTCGTTGTCGACGACGAAGACGACTCTGACATCGCCGATATTGAGACCTGGGCGCAAGCCTTTATGGAAGGCGTTTTCCTCAAAGAAAAAGATTGGTACAGCCAGGGCAGCGCCAGCGAGCAACTGCTGACAGAGCTTATGCTACCTATCATGGTGGTCTCCGACCTCTTCGATGCGAAGGAATTCCGTGAAATTCGCCGCAATGCAGACGTCTGCGAAGACATGGCCAACGAAATACCCGATATTTTGGTAGACCTCTACTTGGCCTTCCACGCCCCGGAGAAGTAATTTCTCTCAGGCATAAAAAAACCACTGCAAGCAGTGGTTTTTTTATGCCTGTGCGTTTATTTCAACGCGCCGATACCTTTGGTAAATCCACGCAGTGAAATACTAAAGTACGCAGGCTCTCCACTATCTTTCAAGATAAACGCCAAGACACCTTCGTTGCCGCGTTTAAACTCACTCATCATCCGCTTGTCCAGTGGGAAACCGATGCGGCATTGCTTATCATCACACTGTGCATTCAGACCAATTGGCTGGTTCTTATCCACTTTAAACTGCACATCTTTTGTAGCATCTAATGCACTGGATACGGTAAAGATAACCACAGGATCGACTTGATCAGAGCGATAGCCAATCGCCGTAATCATAACTGGCGGCTTATCCTTTTGCGCTAGCGTCTGTAACAAGTAGCACACCTCAGCTTGGCCCTGGGTTTTTTCACAGCGCCCCTGCCAATCACTAAACTGTTTACCGTTAACGGAGGCCGCCGCTGCAAATTGTGTTGTTGCCACCACCATCAAACCGATGAGCGCCATCTTCAACTTGGGGTAGATCATTATAATTCCCTTTTTATCGTGTAAAACAAATGAATATGGCCACTACTATAGTGCAAAGTTCCATGATTACAACAATAAAGGAAATCCCTCGACGCAACGATTAACGTTTCACGCTGCGCGATTATAAATTGTATATCGTTATCGCGTAGAGCAAGCCACAGCACAGCAGCGATAGCACCACTACCGAGCGAATACGCAACAGTGCAATAGGCAAATGATTCGCATAGGCGATATACGCCCCGGTCAGTATTTGCAGTGAACCTGCAATCAACGCGGCATTGCCCCAAAAATCACCAACATTGCGCGCTGCATACCAAAAGACATTCCAACATCCGGCCAAGATCACAATAAAGCCAATACTCACCAGTAAAAACCTAGGTAGGCGCTGCAGCGCATTGAACAGAGGTAAGCGCGTGGCGAAGAGCACCCCTATAAACATACTCGAGGCCATAATTGTTCCCATTGGCAGCATTGTACCCTCCGCTTTTTTATCGTGTGCTAGTGAATGATCGGGCCTTAACCCTACAACAAGATACGTGTGCAACAGCGCTGTGGATTCAGGCGCTTACAGATGTCGCTCCAGAGCTCTAACAGGCCGCTTGCGCCAGCTTTGCAGCTAGAGTCCGCTGGCGGGCGATCAGCGCCTCAAGTTCAAAGTCGACCAGCGCCCCATCTTCAACGCGCCATTTGCCACCCACCATCACTCTATCCGCTGCACTAGCACCGCATAGTATCAGCGCAGCAAGCGGATCACCGGCACCGCTAAAGCGCAGCTCATCTAACTTAAACAGCGCCAAGTCGGCCTGCTTACCCACGGCGATCGCGCCAATATCCTCGCGCCCAAGACAGCGTGCAGAACCTTTGGTCCCCCATTCGATAACCTTCTGATGCGTAATCTCACTGGCTGGGTATTTCAGGCGTTGGATCAAAAATGCCTGGCGCACTTCCTGAATCATATTGGAGCCATCATTTGAGGCCGAGCCATCAACTCCCAAACCCAGAGGCACACCCGCGCGCTCCAGCGCCAGCGCCGGACAAATGCCCGAAGCCAACAGCATATTAGAGCTCGGGCAGTGACTCACGCCTGTTCCTGCAGCGCCCAAACGCACTATTTCTTCTGGCGTAAAGTGAATACCGTGTGCCAACCACACGCGATCGCTCAACCAACCAACTCTGTCGAGATAATCCAGCGGGCGGTCACCAAACATTTGCAAGCAGAATGCGGTCTCATCTTCTGTCTCCGCCAAGTGGGTGTGTAATCTCACATCAAATTGCTCAGCCAGCGCCGCTGTATCGCGCATCAAGCCCTCACTCACCGAAAACGGCGAACACGGGGCCAACGCAATCTGCACGGTGGCACCGGCGCCTCGCTGATGATAGCGTTTGATCAAACGCTCACTGTCCGCAAGTATTACCTGCTCGCTCTGTACTGTGCTCTGCGGTGGCAATCCTCCCTGGTCCTCACCTAAGCTCATCGAGCCGCGTGTAAGGTGAACCCGCATGCCTAACTTTTGCCCCTGCTCTACTTGAATATCAATCGCTTGTTCTAAGCCTTTGGGGAATAAATAGTGATGATCACTCGCCGTGGTACAACCTGATAGCAACAGCTCTGCTAGTGCTATTTGGGTCGATACCTCAACCATCTCCTCTCCAAGTTTCGCCCACACCGGATACAGGCTTTTTAGCCAGGCAAAAAGCGGCTTGTTCAACGCGCTAGGAAAAGCCCGCGTCAGTGTTTGGTAAAAGTGATGGTGCGCATTGATCAGCCCGGGTAACACAACATGCTCACGCGCATCAAAACACGCATCCCACCGCTTGGGCTGCTCACCTTCACTGAGCAGCTGCACAATGACGCCCCCTTCAATGACAATCCCCCCCGCATAACTGGGATCTAGAGAGGCCAGCGGATTTTTAATCCAAAGACGCTGTGTATCAGACATCGATGTTTCCTTGAAATCATGGTTTAGCGCGCATTGTATACAAAATCAAAGGCCAATTGCAGACAATATTCACAGCACACGATTACCGACAACAGCGCTCGAAAACCGCCTTCGTGCAGGGTAAACTCGTATTTCTTTCTTGTTTTAGGCACCTGCTATGTCGTTTCGCCACCTCCTTGTGACGTTTATTTTCACACTCAGCTGCGCTGTACATGCCAGCGATGCGCGCCCACCCCAATTTACACTGTTAGATGACTCTACCAGCAGTATCGAAACGTATCGGGGTAAATTTGTACTGCTTAACTTTTGGGCCAGCTGGTGCGGCCCGTGCCGTGAAGAGCTTCCATCGATGAATGCACTGTGGGCGCAACTCAACACTGAAGAGATCACTATGCTAGCGGTTAACTTTGCCGAAGACCTCGACACAGTCAAGCGTTTCACTGCGCGCTACCCTATCCACTTCCCCGTGGTACGCGACCCACAGCTCACCTTCACCAAGTTCTACCAAGTCAATGCGATGCCCACCACAGTGCTGCTCAATCGCGAAGGTGTCGTCATCGAGACAATTATCGGCGCCAAGGACTGGGCAGCACCGGAAATAGTCGATAAAATCCTTGCCCTAACGCGGCAGTAACACTGCGCAGCTTGTTGATTTTTCTATCTATGTGACCGCTTTTTCAAGCGAGTAGACATTCGACAGGGTTAGCACTTGCTTGCAACCCCTGATATTCATTGAGAGCTTACCCATGCAAGAAATTGAAAGTATTAAAGAATTTGGCGGTACCCTGAAGCGTTTCCAACACTTTTCGACAAGCTGCAACTGCGAAATGACCTTCTCAGTTTTTCTGCCCGAGCAGAGCCAGCAGCAAGGCCTGCCCAGCCTTTACTACCTCTCGGGGCTGACATGCACCGATGATAACGTGCGCTCTAAGGCCGGTGCTGCACGCTACGCTGCTGAGCACGGTATTGTATTTATC
>JBMZCU010000184.1:0-6872 GCA_049613705.1 Pseudomonadales bacterium
AACTCATATCGAGTAGCCCATATTATCTCTACTATTTTCTGATAAACAGAACGAGATTTTTTCTTCCTGCTCATTCGCATCAACTGCATGGTAAAGCCCGAATCGAAAGTATCGCTGAGAATCCAGCGCGGAAAGTTAACTTCACTGACGGCACTGCGCCCCGACCCTGCGTTCAAACCCTCCAACAACTTGGCGGCATCCAACCCCGCGCTCTCACCGAGCGCCAGCGCTTCAGCGGTAGTCACTAAGTGCGCGGCACAGAGCAAGTTGTTGATCAGCTTGGCCGCATGGCCGCTGCCACTATCACCTAAGTGCACGACTTTTGAACTCAAGGCCTCAAAGAAGGGCATCGCTCTGGCGAGACTCAGCTCACTGCCACCGACGACCATCACCATAGTGCCGGCGGCGGCACCTGCAGGCCCACCGCTAACCGGGGCATCGAGCATCGCCAACCCGCTGTCTGATAACTGCTGTGCCAGTGCGCGCGTGACGTCAGGTTCAGATGTAGAGGTATCTATGATCAAAGTGTCAGGGCGCGCGGTATTAATAAGCCCCGATTCACCCAAGACTACTTGCTGCACGTGCTTGGCCGCGGGCAGGGAAAGCAAGATAGTCTTAGTCGCCTCGCACAGCTCCTGTAAGCTGGCGACAACCTTTACCCCCATCTCTCGTGCCAGTTCGCACTGCTGTGCCCCCAAGTCTGCACCGTAAACCTCAAAGCCCTCGCGTAACAGAGACTGGCACATACCACGCCCCATGTTGCCAAGACCAATTACCCCTATACATCTATCACTCATCTGAAACCTCAATCGAGTCGCATTATCTATGCTTTGATTGTGACGCAATTTCAAAGAGCCAATAAGGTGATCAAGTTGAGTTTATTGTTGCCTTTAAGGCAACGCGGAATAACTAAGTGGAAGTAAAGTTGGTCTGTAGAGACACAATAGCACTGTGTCCTATATGAGGAAGCGGTGAGAGGATAACTGTGCTTTATTCGCCGTGTAGCGTTGCAATTAGCGTGCGGGCACCTGCGCGATCACGGTGCTCACACAAGTACACACCCTGCCAAATTCCCATGTTTAAACGCCCTTGAGTGATAGGGATACTCAGGCTTGCTCCCAATAAACTCGCTTTGATATGGGCAGGCATATCATCGGGCCCCTCGTAGGTGTGGGTGTAGTAAGGTTCGTTTTCAGGGACTGCCTGCGAGAAAAATGCCTCGAAATCGACCCGTACACTGGGGTCCGCATTTTCATTAATCGTCAGCGACGCTGAACTGTGTTGAATATACAGATGCAGTAGACCGATATTAATATCTGCCAGCTGCGGCAACTGCGCCTGTAACTCTTCGGTGATCAAGTGAAAGCCGCGCTTGCGAGGGCGTAAAGTGATGTTGTGCTGTTGCCACATGTCAGTTTCCAGGCCAAATAAATTCGAGACGGATACCGCCAGGCTCTGCACACATCATATGCTTGCGCGGCCCATCACCGAGCAGTTCAGGGGCGAATTCAATGCGAATACCAGCCTCGACAAATCGCGTATATAAGTTATCCAACGCTTGCTCTGAATCGACCTGCAGCGCCAAATGATGCAGCCCTATGTTCTTGCGCCGATCGAAGTCGACAGTCTCAAGTTGCCTGTCTACCTGCCACAGCGTGAGGCGCACACAGCCATCAGTGACGGCTGTGCGCGGATAGCTTTCATCGCGCCCGGATTCCTCCCAGCCTAAGAGATCAACAAAAAAAGCAGTGCTCTTGTTGAGGTCCGCAACGGCTAAACCCAAATGATTGATACCTTGTGTAATTGCCATTTATGCCTCCTAAGCAGCACTGGCCAGCGCGAGTTTGATCGCAAAGGCTACAAAACCAGCGCCGACACCGGCACCGGAAACAGCGGTCACTTTCTTGCGCTTGCGGAAGGTTTCCGCCAAACGCGTGCCCGCGTAGATAAGGACAGCGAGATACACTAAGCTCAGCACCTGAATGGTCAACGCCAATATCAGAAAGGGAATCACCGGCTGCGGATATGCAGGATCGACGAACTGTGCGAAGAAGGAGAGGAAAAACAAAATCGCCTTGGGATTCAGCAAGCTCACCAGCAGCGCCTTGCGAAAGGCCTTACCTCCGCTGGTTTTCTTCACTTCTACTGCGGCCTGCAGGGTCTCGTTATCGAGCTGGCGCCAGGAGCGCACCGCCCCCGCAATCAAGTTGTAGCCGATATAAATGAGGTAGGCGGCACCGGCGTACTTGATGATCATAAAGATAGCGGGGTAGGCTGTAAGCACTGCAACCGCGCCTAGCGCAGTGGCGAGGATCAGTAGCGAATCGCCAATGAACACACCGCCTACCGCGGCCCAGCCAATGCGGCTGCCCTGCTGTGCGGAAAGCGCCAAAACGTAGAGTGAGTTAGGCCCCGGCAACAAGATAATAAAAAGTGCACCGACAAAATAAGTCAGATAATTGAGTACACCAAAGCTTTCCATGTCGACCTCACGAAGTATAGTAATACCACTCAGAATATTCAGTTTGAATTAATATTCCAATCTATTTATAGTGTTTTAAATGAGCTTACCTGTCAGTCGCAGGACGAGGTTAGCTACGTGACGCAGTCTAATAGATAGCCTTGCTGAGCGCTATCTGTTGTTATTCGCAGGATGTGATGTGCGCAAACTTATTCGACAATTAACCTTTTCACTGTGCGTGCTCACTTCTTGCTCGAGCCTGTGCAACGCTGAGCAACAGGAGATCATTCACTGGGCGCGCTATGAAATGCCACCCTTTTACATCCACACTCAATCACTGCGAAACCAGGGTATTGCCGATCAGCTATTTTCCCTACTGCAACGTAACCTACCTCAGTATGAACATCGCACGTACACCGCCAGTGTCCCACGTATCTTTCGAAGCTTTGCAGAAGACAAAATCCTCTGCACGGGCTTTACTAAGATGAAAGGCCGCGAGCAGCTGATGCACTACTCTGAACCTGCACTGCTATTAAGTAGCCACCACTTAATTTACCTAAAGAAAAACCGCGATACATTAATGACTCAGTTCCCACTTCTGGCGGGGCAACATGTTTCACTCAACGCACTTATAGAGCAAATGCGCAGCGGTCAGCTGGCAGTAAAACCCAGCCGCTCATATGGTGCACCACTAAACCCTCACCTTAAAGAACACGCTGCTAAGTTGAGCGAGTTTCAAGTGAGTGATAGCTTGCCAGAGGTCGTCAAAAAAATGCAGAAGCGGCGTTTCGACTTCATCCTCGAATACCCTATTGCAATCACCTACCAGCTCCAGCAGGCAGGCATAACAGAAGAATTGGAAAGTATCGCTCTGAATGAGAACAGCGAGCTGCTATACGCCTATGTTACGTGCTCAAGAAACCCGCGCAGTGCAAAAGCCATAGGAGCAATCAATCGAGTCATTAGCCAATACCGAGCAACCCCACATTATCGCTCGCTGGTGGAGCGCTGGTTACCGGCTGATAAGATTGAGCAGTATCGGAAGAACTACCAGCACTTTTTGAAATAGAAGGAAGTGTAACCTGTTACCGTCGAAATGAAATAACTGCTACCACAGGTAACACCGGCGTAACACTTTCAGCACAACCAGGTAACACTCGTGTAACAAAGCAACTTAAATTCATTACAATTCAAACAGATAGAAACATGGCACAGCATCTGCTATTAATTGAGTACAATAAAAATAAGACAGCTTGATAATACCAAAATAAAAATAACAACAGGTAAGTATCGGCAAAACCAATAATAATAAAAACACACCTGCGCTGATCGCTGGTTAAGTGGCAACAAAACATTCACAATAAAAATAATAAAGACTGTTGTGCCTAATTACCGTTCAGCCGTACTCTTCTGCTACAGTATTTTCTCTCTTTAACTTCAGCGATTAATCACTAGTCGCACTGCAAAATACACCGCTAACAGCCCAGACAGTAACGCAATTGCCCCATATATGAACACCGCCTGCTGGTGAATAACGACGTAACCATCAAAATACTGCCCCAAGTCGTTATACGGCAAATTACGCCGCTGCCACCAAATGGACACAGCAACCAGTGAGCAGGGAAGGCATAGCAATAGCGCGATCAGGTAACGCCACTTTCTCGAGCAAGTCATAACCCACCTCCAAACAGCTAGAGATAAGTTAATTATAGAACAGATTGACCTATAACATTCTCTAGCACTGTCCTGCGTGCTAAAGTCACGCCCATTAATCACAGTGCTAGAGTGCAACACATCCAACATGAACTGGCTATTTCCCAGCGACAAACGCCACATCCCCGCCAAGCGAAGCTTGAGCTTGATGCTGCGCACACTTCATTTAATCGGCATTGCTGGCTTAGCCGGCGCTTTTCTTTTCTCACTACCCTCAGAGCAATGGCAGCACTATCTTTGGCTTACCCTCATCAGTGGTGCCCTTATGGTAGCGAAAGAACTTTACACCGATGGTATTTGGCTCGTTCAACTACGTGGCCAAGTTGTGATGACGAAAATGTTACTGCTAGGTGTGTGCTGGTTCCATTTTGAGATCATGGAGACGAGTGTCTACATGCTGAGCATTATAGCCTCGGGGATTATCTCCCATGGCCCTGGAAAACTACGGTACTATTCACTGTGGCACCGCAAGGTATACACAGCTGATGTGAGAAAAGGAAAGCCCTTGGGACCGGTTAAAAACAGTGGCGAGAGCGAATAAAGCCGGCTAATGCTTTGGGGGCAATATTGCGGCAAACGTAAGGACCTTCTTGAAATTCATCCCCTCATTCTATGCGTTAATTGGTTGAAGCTCACACAAGTGAACAATAACATGATAAATGCACTGCAATTTAGCACTCAGAGTAATCCACCTTGCCGCGCTGATAGCTCAAAACTCTTCATACATACGCCACGCTAAGCTGAAAAGATCTAAGCGGCTTTGGCGGGTATTTTCACCCCAACAACCGTAATATCATCTGTCTTCTCATGGTCCCCCTGATAGTCTAAGAGGGTCTTTATCAGGTGCTCTTTCTTGACAGAAAGGCCTCCTGTTGCAGTGCTATCTAACAGTGATAAAAAGCGCTTCTTACCCATTGGAAACCCTTTCGTTCCGCCATTTTGATCAAAGTATCCATCTGTCGACAAATACACTTCCATGCCTTCTTCCATCTGTATTTCGTGCTCATTAAACTCATAATCTAAGTTCGATGTCACATAGCCGATAGACTGGCGGTCTCCTTTGTAAGTATCGACCTCGCCATTATGATAAATAAACAACGGGGTTTGAGCGCCAGCGTAGCGTAACAACTGCCTCTTTCTATCATAGTAGACAATACCGCCATCGAACCCTGCATTTGAAATTGATGAGTCCTTTTCATTCTGCTTGAGAAGGAATTTTATATTGGCACTGAATTCTTGCAGTATTTTAGCTGGATGTACTTGCGCACTGCCATTTTTGATATTTGTGATTAGCTGTCTTTCAATCGCTTTAACTAGCATAGTCACGAACGCACCGGGCACACCGTGGCCTGTGCAATCAATCACCATCAACAAACATTCATCATCGTGCCTGAGCTTCTCTAACAGATAGATATCACCACCGACCACATCTTTTGGGTGCCACAAAATTAAGTGCTCATCGAATATATCCGTGAACATCTCTTTAGATGGAATGATCGAGTGCTGAATAAGTGATGCATGCTCAATCGAATCCTTCGTTAAATCATGCATAATTTCAATTTGCTTTTTTATTCCCACGATTTCTCTGGTCCTTGCTTCCACGGCTTCTTCAAGGCCTTCAGAGAAGGCTTCGAGCTGTTTAATCTTGCTGGACAGCATTTTTTTAAGAAAGGAATCGTCTAAATCATGTAAAGTAATCAACACGGCGAGCACTACCTGGAACGCTGATACATAGAGGTTTTCGATAAAAAACAAGGCGCAAATGACGAGTAAAACAGAGACTAAAAAGTGAGTGATTTTAATTCTGTAAAAAGGGTTAAAAATGACTTTGGGATTAAAGTACTGTTTTTTAGCATATTCGTTCAATTGCCTGTTGAGATCATCCATTCATTCTATCCCTGCAGCATGCATCAGTAAGTAGTTGTTAAAGTTATTATGTGAGGCATCTCAAATATTAAAACAGTGTTTGCCAAGTTACCTTTCACTATAGTTTACTTTTTAGCAAACTCAATTATGGCCCCCCCTAAATCCTCCTTCTTGAGGGCGCAAATATAGCGCTGGACATGCGCGTATTAAGATAAAAGTCATACCTGTATTGCTCTGGAAATGACTAAGGGTGGGTACTACAAGGATGTAGGTATCCTGTGGAGCGCATGGATGCGCGGGAACAGGATTTGGGTGTCTGATGATGGAAATTGATCAAGGCACCGCGCGAGAATAGCACTGGCTCGTCTGATCATAAAGCATGATCAAGACACACACTGGAGTAAGTATTGTAGGTTCGATTCTTCTAATAAGGCAACCTAAACACGACATTGCTCGTAAGCTGGTGTGCTGTGTCAAATAAGTGCACACTTAAAATAATACAGGGCCAAGTGAGGAAGCTCACTACTCAGCTCTGCCGTACACCCAGGCTGCTATCGCAGCCCAAGCTTGGCGTAATTACTGGAGGAAAGCGAACCTCCGGTTCGCGCTTTCGCAGGGGAAAAAACAGTGCTTTTTCTCTTTCCCTGCGCCTACTTACTACAGGGATGTAGGTATCCTGCGAAGGCCGGGAGCCGAGAGCAGGGACACATGGCACACCCATGTGAGAGTAAAAGCGTCATCGCTGAGGGCTTAAACGAAAAAACCCCAAGCACACAGTGCTTGGGGTTTCTCGGAATAAAAGCTTGGCGATGACCTACTCTCACATGGGGAG
>JBMZCU010000185.1:0-6829 GCA_049613705.1 Pseudomonadales bacterium
CCACGGAACATTTTGCCCACCTCTAGAGATAGGATAGAAATGGTCGATTTCAATCTTAGTTCTCACATGTCCAGAATATAGATCAGATGAGCAATATGGGCACTTTTTATCAAAAAAGCTTATCGCGTCAAACTTCGCTTCTTCAAGCTTCTTTTCAAGGTTTGAAATGGCAATTGCATGCCCCCCTGATTCCAGACCCGACTCAGAAAAACAATGAGGGTGCTGATTTTCTTCTACTGATTTACTAGAAAACTCAAGTTTTTTAATTTGCTGATCTTTATCATTCACTGCTAATAATAGGTCTTTCTCTCTTTCTGCTAATTCTTGATATTTATCCTCTAGACATGAAACATATTCGACCCACTCACTAAAGCTTTTCATTGAGAATACCTTACCTACAAAATCAGCTAAAAACTTATTAGGTTACACCGGCCACACCAACAAAATAGTCGGTACCGCCACTAGCACTATGAGGAAATCCAGCGGCAAACCCATGCGCCAATAGTCGCCGAAGGCGTAACCGCCAGGTCCCAGCACTAAAGTGTTAGACTGGTGGCCTATCGGCGTCATAAAAGAGCAGGAAGCGCCGATGGCAATTGTCATAAAGAAGGGATCGGGGCTCAAGTTGAGTCCGGTGGCGATGCTGTAGGCCAGCGGCGCCATCACCACAGCGGTGGCGGCATTGTTGATCACATCGGAAATCCACATGGTCATCAGAAGTAACAGCGCCAGCATCATAAATATCGGCAAGCCCTGGGTGATGCTCAACACTTGCTCGGCGATCAGCTGGGTCAGGCCCGTGCTCTGTAGCGCTTTGCCCACTGGTATCATAGCCGCCAGCAAGATAATCACCGGCCAGTCGATCGCATCGTAGAGGTTGCGCGCCGGAATCAGATCGAGCAGCAAGTAGATCATCACCGCCATCGGGAAAACCACCGCCAGCGGTAATATTTTAGCGACACCTAGGGCGATGGCCGCGGCAAAAATCGTGGTCGCCATGGCCACTTTTTTCTTCAGTCCCAGCTTGATCTCGCGCTCCGCCAGGGGCACGAGGCCGAGATCGGCGAGCTGAGTTTCCACATTGTCGGCCCCAGCTTGCAGCAGCAAAATATCCCCTGCGCGAAACTTCTGGCGACGCAACCTGCGCTGCACTCGTCGCCCCTCTCGCGCCAGTCCCACCAGCGCCATCGAGCTACCGCTGCGCCTGCGCAGATAGGGGACCCCGCGCCCTTCAAGGCAGGAGCCGCGGGTGATAACGCCCTCCACCAACACTAAGTCGCCTTGAGTGAGCTCGGCAAACTTCTTATCGGCGCTGGTAATCAGCTCAAAATCGTTTTGCTCGAGCAGCGGCTGGATATGATTGGGATCGGCCTGCAGGATCAGAATATCCCCGGCCTTGAGCTGCTGGTAGCGCTTGAGCGACATCGTCTCGCCGTGGCGGTGGGCGATACCCACCACTTCGATGTGGCTCTGCTCCAAGCCCTCGATAGCATTGGCGGTCTTGCCGACCAGATTCGAATCCTCGGTGATAATGACCTCGGTCAGGTAGTCGCCGATCGCGAACAGCTGATCGGGTGCGCTGTGTTGCATCCGTGCCTTGGGGATCAAGCGCCAACCGATAAAGCAGACAAAAAGTACCCCGACACTGGCCACCGCGACACCGACCGGGGAGAAGTCAAACATGCTGAAAGGATCGCCCATCGCCTCCGCGCGCATCGAGGCGATGATAATGTTCGGCGGCGTGCCTATAGCCGTGGTCATGCCCCCCAAGATACTGCCAAAGGCCAGCGGCATCAGAATCATCGCTGGGGAGCGATTGTGTTTAGAGCAAGTGGCCAGCGCCACCGGCAGCATCAGCGCCAGTGCGCCGACGTTATTCATGAAGGAAGAGGCCACCGTCACCGCCAGTGTGAGCAGCAAAATGTGCATCAGCGGTTGCGCGGTATAGGGCATTATCTTTTGTGCTATCAGATCAACCACGCCGCAGCGGCGCAGCACATCGGAGATCACCAGTACCGCGGCGACGGTAATCACCGCCGGGTGACCGAAGCCGACAAAGGCCAGCTCGCTCTCCACCACACCGGTGAGAATACAGGCACCCAAGGCAATAGAGGCGACGATATCGTGGCGGTACTTACCCCAGATGAACAGCCCTATGGTGAAGATTAAAATGGCGGCGATGATGCTCTGCTGATCCGTCATAGCAATTCCCTTGGCGACTTTGGAGGGCAACTCTAAGCACTTATGATATTAAGCCAAATACATCTGAGGCTCTCAGAGCTGTCCTTAATGCAATGTTAGCGAATTACCGTTTAATTTCCACTATAAAGAACATATTCAGTAAGTTAGCTAAAACCCAAACGAAAAAAAACCGACGCGCCAGAGGCGGGTCGGTCAAAAAAGTACCTATCTGACGATAGGTACATCCTCACTTTACAGGTAGTACTTCAGAACAATTTAGCTGGGCAGGAATTCTTTACCCCAAGCCAAGCCGGCAATCTTACGCTCGAGCATAGAGTCGATCTCCGCCTCGGAGTAATCGACACTGGCGAGCACTTCGCGGGTTGAGTGTCCAAACGCTTCAGCCGGTGTCACTGCTTTAATCGCCGCTTCCTGCGGGCGAATCGAGTAGTGATCGATCTGCGTCAATGGATGCCCGCTCGGGTGATCTGGGTAGATAGAGAACGCGTAGCTACCACTGTGCAAGTCGACCTTGCCATCGGCGATGCGGCTGTACTTCTCACGCAGGTACTCGATCGCCAGCGGCTGTGCAGCGGCAACATCGACTGTGCGCAGCTGATCTAGCCAGTAGTTGATCTCAGCCTTGGCGAAAGCCTCGCGCAGGAAGGCTGCACGATCTGTAGCCGCAGTGACACCTTGCAGCCCTTCAACAGACTCGAGTTTACTAAGTTCTGCCTCGTTCGAATCCATAAAGAACCAGCCATCGGCGGCTTCATAGAAGTGCGACAGCGCATTGTTACCCAGCGCCTGACGGCCACTCGCCTCGTCAAAAGGTGCACGCCCTTCGTAGTCAAAGGCAAAGGACATCTGAGCGAAGTTAGTCACCGCCGAAAGCGAGGTGCGCGCGCGACCGACACGGCCCGTACGCTGTTTGTCGAACAGCGCAACCGCCATGCCAAGGCCTGCCGCAAAGCCGCAGTTGACGTCTAGCGTACCTAAGTGCGCGTGTTCTTCAGGGGTCTGTGGACCACCGAAGCGACTCATAATACCGCTGTTGGCCTGGATGATGTCATCGTAGCCGATGTAGTTAGTCTTAGGCCCTGGCAGTGGCCCACCTAGGCAGTCGAGGCGGCAGAATAAAACACCTGGATTAACCGCTTGCAGCGCTTCGTGGTCTAATCCCAGTGGCTTCATCTGACGCTCTGGCGCATTGATCACCACCATATCGACGGAGCGCACTAAGCGGTTGAACGCCTCACGCCCCTCTTCTGTCATGATGTTAACCAGTGCTTTCTGTTTGCCCATGTCTGTCTGGAACGTAAACAACGTGCCGATCAGCGGATCGTATAGCGGCGTCACGGGATCAAGTTTGATCACCTCAGCGCCAAAGCGTGCCATAAACGCACAAGAGTGTGGGCCTGCAATGACGTTGGTTAAATCCAGAATACGTACACCGTCGAGCCACAGCCCCTGCTCAGTGGCCACAGCTGCAGGTGCAGGGCGCGTCACTGTCTCTGCCTCGGCAACGGCCTTGAGCTGTGCCAACGCCTCGTCAAAGCTAACATTGACGCGCGCCTTAGGTGTCACCATTTGATCGCCGTACTCTTCGAGCCACGCCAGTGGCCCCGGCTGCTTCATCGTGCCGTACTGAGGGTCTTCCACCTCGACAATCAGCCCGCTGGCATTGGTGTGTTCACTGTTGACCCACTCTTGAGTCGTGCGGTGCGGCGCACCTGGAATTTTCCCTTCACCGAAAATAACACCCCATTCTTCAGACGTCTTAGTTAGGAAAGCACCCTTCATCTTGGCTGAGATGATGTCCGCCCACTTCTTGGGCAGCGGGTAGACCCCGATAGAAGTCTCACCGTCCCACTCGGCAATCGGCATGTGCAGGTCTTGCACCTCTGGCAGCCCTTCAGCGACCAACTCATCGTAGATACCCAACACTGTTAGTGCGCGCTTGGCATGGTTGCGGTGCGATGGGCAGACACAGTAGAACATGCGGCCGTCGGCGCACTCGTAAGTGCGGTAGAAGGGGTCGAGATACTCCTGCAGATCTGTGTAGCTCAGGTCGAATTCAATGTTGTTGTTTCTGCGGTGCTCGATCTCGTGCTCGCGCATCGTTTTATAACGCTCTGGCAACCCTTCGATCAGGTAAGAGTTGTACGATAAACCCTCCATCAGCGCCGCTGTGATAGGCACTTCGATCGTATCACCGCGACCACTTTTCTCGCGCTGTAACAGCGCTAATACCACAGAGCTAGTCGCCAGTGATGTCGCATAGGATGACCCTAGCGGCAGTGGTGAGAAGCTTGGGTTAAGTCCCATCAAGACACGGTTGAAGCCCATGTCAGTGTAGGCGCCCGAGGTCGCTGCGACGATGGCTTCGGTAGCCTTCCACTCGCGGCGCAGCTCGTCGTTGCTGGCAAAGCCGGGCACAGACAGTGTAATCAGCTCTGGGCGCGCAGCGCGCAGCGCCTCAAAGTCGACGCCCAAACGCTTCATCACGCCAGGGCGGAAGCTCTCGAGTACGATATCGGCCTGCTCAATCAGTTGCAGTGCCTGTGCCAACCCCTGCTCACTCTTGAGGTCCAGCTGCAGGCAGCTCTTGTTGCGGTTGAGCACAGCATTGGCCGGGTGATCCCACTGTGGGCCACTCGGTGGATCAATATGTACGACGCTGGCACCTAAATCAGCCAGTGTCATCGCGACAGCAGGGCCTGCGATCTGCTGACCAAAGTCGACAACTCTTACTCCCGCTAGCGGTAGTCCACCTGTGTTTTTCATAACGCTATCCTTCCACTTTATCACCCGTGCCGCGCAGCGGGTCTCAATGTCATTGTTGTTGTGAGACACCCGGATTACACCAGGGCGTCGATGGGCGAATAGTAAGTTTGAAAAACAGCGCCAACCAGCAATATAAAATTGACCTTAGCCCTCATTTTTTTTATGGCTTGCCATTTGAGCTTTTTCCTTCACTGGGCCGTCATGTTCTAAGGCACATGAAGAGTCCCCTTCCCTGACCAAGCACACACCGATGCCGCGCAGCATCGAAAGAGGAGTTATCAGGCCATTAGTACCGTGCAGTTATTAATCAAGCTTATGTTTTCATTGTATTTTCAAATAAAGCCTTGGCACTTAACGCTATACAATAGATACCTGCGTGCCGCGAGTGCACGCAACACCCATCACCAAGGGTGTTTCTGAGCGCTTTCACTACGCATCACCGCGGATGCTTTAGAGCACATTTAAGCCATAAATATTTTTAGGTCTTAGGGGCTGTTTTCATTGCTTCTCAGGCGTTGGGGCTTTGATAACAATAACGGCGATTAGAACAGCGCCACTCAGGAAGGTGCTAGCAAGTCCCCAAATGTTCTCTGTGGATAACTAAGGGGCATACAGGATGATTCATGCTCTTTGTTAGCGCTCTTCGCCGGGCAACCAGCCCTGCTGTGAGCACAGCCTTGATCATGAACAACCCTGTATGCCAGAGACGTTTTGGACTTACTCGCACCTTCCTTAGGCAGCTGCCAAGACACCAATAACAGCGGGGTTCCCATGTCCAGCCAAATAATACTGCCACGTATCCTTCAAGTCGGCGCCGGTGCGAGTGCCGCCATCGCCAATGTCGTTCAGAGCTTACACTGTGAACGCCCTTTGATTATTACCGACAAAATGATGGTACAACTGGGCTACGCCGAGGCAGTACAGGGGCATCTACTCGCCGCGCAGATGTCAGCAGACATCTTCGATGACACGTTACCAGAGCCTACAGTCGCCTCAATTCAAGCCGGTGTGGCCAAAGTCCAGGCAGGCAACTACGACTGCATCATCGCCCTCGGCGGTGGTAGCCCAATCGACAGCGCCAAAGCGATTGGCATTCTCGGGAAATACGGCGGCGAGATGAAAGACTACAAGTTCCCGCGCATCGTCAATGAAGCTGGACTGCCGATCATCGCCATCCCAACCACAGCTGGCACGGGCTCCGAAGCTACCCGTGTCACTATCATCACCGACGAGCAGAGCGATGAGAAAATGCTCTGTGTCGGGATCGGCTTTATGCCCAGTGCCGCACTGGTCGACTACGAGCTCACAGTCTCTGTACCGCCGCGCACGACTGCCGACACAGGCATCGACGCTCTGACACACGCCATGGAAGCCTATGTCAGTAAAAAAGCCAATGCCTACAGCGACACCCAGGCGCTGGCTGCAATGAAACTGATTGCGCCGAACCTGCGCACCGCTTACCACGACGGCGGCAATAAAGCAGCGCGCGAGGCCATGATGCTGGGTTCAACCTTAGCAGGCGTCGCCTTCTCCAACGCCTCTGTCGCCTTAGTACACGGTATGAGCCGCCCTATCGGTGCCGCCTTCCACGTGCCGCACGGGCTGTCCAACGCGATGTTACTGCCGGCCGTCACTGAGTACTCCATCCCCGCCGCACAGGAGCGCTACGCGGACTGCGCCCGCGCCATGGGCGTGGCTGAGGCGAGCGACAGCATTAATGTCGCCAACCAGAAGTTGGTCGCTGAGCTGATCGCGATCAACGAGGAACTGCACCAGATCGCCGCCATCACCGGCAACACGGTCACGCTGGCCAAGACCCTGGGCAAGAACAAGCTGGTGGCCTGGCAGGCCTTCGCCTTCA
>JBMZCU010000186.1:0-6799 GCA_049613705.1 Pseudomonadales bacterium
CACGCCTTTTATTCGCAGCTACATGGCGATAGATCCATTCATGGCTTACAAATAAGCCTATAAGTTTACCCACACCACTGATTTGCTCTGGGCTCCAGCGCCAAGATAACGCCAGTTCTACAAATGTGACAGTCTTGTCCAAGATTCTATATTTACGTGCCTTTGTTCGGCGTTCTCTAGCTTGAACCTGTGCTTGCTCAGGTTTGTACAACCCATCAGAACTATTACGTTTTATCTCTCGATAGACGGTAGAGCGATGTATTTTTAAAGCAGTGGCAACCGCTGTTAGCGATTTTCCCTGCGCAAGGAGTAGCGATATCTGGTATCGTTTCCCTTCAGTCAACTGCTGATAACTCATGGTGATACTAACTTCTACTTTGGCGAGATGAAGCGTACCACTATCAGCAGTTGGCTACCTCTCTCCTTCGACCACGAGTGTTGCACTTATTATTTGAATTCACGACCACCTGCAATGGAGAAGGCTCGAGACACGACTTCGAAAATGGCGTGCATGCAGCTGTAGTCACTTCGTAAAAGCTGGAGGGATAACGGGAAATAACTTTTTTCTGTACTGGTCAACGGCAGAGAAAATATAACAAGTCACCGGATAAGCATGCCCTGATTTTTGTACGCCATATTTGAAAGTATCGGTGATGTTAAGGTAACTTCAAAGAAATCAGCGCCGCCAGTGCCAAGAATACTGTGCTGATCCACAGGCAGGCGATGAGGCCTGCGCTGCCCAAGCCCGCCCACTGAAAGACCCAGCCTGATAACACAGTGCCGATCAAGCGACCCATCGCATTGGACATATAGTAGAAACCCACATCCAGTGAAACGCCGTCGCGACCTGCAAAACTGACGATGAGGTAGCTGTGCAGTGAGGAGTTGACGGCAAAAACAATGCCGAACAATGCCAGGCCGACAACGAGCACAGGCGCGCTGGGCAGGCCTGTGAGGAGTGCAGCAGCGATAGCGGCTGGCAGCATCGTCAAGGCGGCGGCCCACACGACAGCACTGCGCCCGCTTGGTACTTTGCCTGAAGCTTTGCCGGTTATTTTCGGTGCCAGCGCCTGCACGCCACCGTAGCCTATGACCCAAAGCGCGAGGAAACTACCTGTCTGGGTGTGGCTCCAGCCTAAACTCTGGGATAAAAAGACGGGCAGGGCGATCACAAACCAGACATCGCGTGCGCCGAAGAGGAACATCCGCGCCGCGGAGAGAATGTTGATGGGCCCGCTCTTAGAGAAGATCTCGCGGAACTTAGGTTTAGTGTTGGCTTTGCCAAGGTCTTGGCCCAAGAGCTTTAGGCTCAGTAACCATACAAACGTCAGCGAGATTGCCATGGCGCCGATAGCGCCGTTAAAGCCAAGCCATATCAGCAGCGCGCCGCCCAGGAAAAACCCCGCGCCTTTGAGTGCGTTTTTAGAGCCTGTGAGCAGGGCGACCCACTGATAGAGTTTACTCTCAGCATCTTCTGGCACTAGCGTTTTGATCGCACTCTTGGCGCTCATTTTATTGAGATCTTTGGCAATGCCAGAGAGCGCTTGCGCTGCCATTACCCAAGGCACGCTCAACATACTTGATGGTACGAGCAACAGACTGAGTGCCAGGACTTGTAGCCCCAAGCCTATGTTCATAGTGCGGTTGAGTCCGATGCGCGCCCCAAGCCAGCCACCGATGAGGTTGGTGATAACGCCAAAGAGCTCGTAAAACAGGAATAACATGGCGATTTGCAGCGGCGCGAAGCCCAAGCTGTGAAAGTGCAGCACAACTAGCATGCGCAGCGCGCCGTCGGTGAGGGTGAATGACCAGTAGTTGCCAGTGATCACTAGATACTGGCGCAGCGCCGGGCTGAGTTGGGAGAGCACTATAGTGTCCTATTTACATAATGTAGAGTTTATATGAGCTGTTGAAGATCAGGGCTCCAACAGCTTGTACGTGGAATTATTAACCCGGCGTGAGTTCCTGTCGGGTTAATAATAGAGTTTTCTGGGGGGGGATCAATTAAATCAGGACGATCTAAGTGATCACCGGGTTAATAGCAGTCGGCGCCGACTTTGAGTGCCAGCTCAGCGGCGCGATTGGCATAGCCCCACTCGTTGTCGTACCACAGATAGAGCTTCACTTGAGTGCCGTTCACTACCATAGTTGACGGCGCATCGACGACACTCGAGCGCGGGTCGGTGCGATAGTCGATCGATACCAGCGGGCGCTCTTCATAGCCGAGTATATCTTTGAGCTCGCCCTCAGCGGCCGCTTTTAACAGGCTGTTCACTTCCTCTGCGCTAGTCTGGCGCGATACTTCAAACACGCAGTCGGTGATTGAGGCATTGGCCAGCGGCACCCGGATCGCGTGGCCGTTGAGCTTGCCCACAAGTTCGGGGAAGATGTGCGTGATCGCCGTGGCAGAGCCTGTGGTGGTTGGGATCAAGCTCATACCGCAGGCGCGGGCGCGGCGCAAGTCTTTGTGCGGGGCATCTAAAATGGTTTGGGTATTAGTAATGTCGTGGATAGTGGTCATCGAGCCGTGCACAATCCCCAGCTGCTCTTGGATCACCTTAACCACAGGTGCCAGGCAGTTGGTGGTGCAAGAGGCAGCGCTGACGATTTTGTAGCTGCCATCGTAGAGGTGATCGTTGACCCCCATCACGACATCTAGCACGCCTTCCTCTTTAACAGGTGCAGTAACCACAACACGCTTTACCCCCTGATCGAGATACGCCTGCAGTAGCGCCTTGGTTTTCATCTTGCCGGAAGCTTCAATCACTAGATCGCAGTTGGACCAGTCGCTGTCACTTATGGCGCGGTTGCCACTCACCGCGATGCGCTGCTGATCGACCAGCATAGTATCACCTTCGACTTTTGCTTCGTGCTGCCAGCGCCCGTGAATCGAATCGAAGTTGAGTAAGTGCGCCAACGTTGCGGCATCGCCTGCCGGGTCGTTGATGCGCACTATCTCTACATCGGCTTTCTCCAACAGGGCGCGCATTGTCAGGCGCCCCATGCGGCCGAAGCCGTTAATGCCTACTTTTAAGCTCATGTGTTCCTCCAATCAAAAAATTTTAGTCTGCCAAGCGTTAAGTGCAGGCATTAGCATCGCGCATCGGTCGCGCTTTCATCTGTGTCAAGCGCGCCAGCGGTGCTGCAGTCATTGCCTGGCTGTGCTCGGCTGTGGTGTAAATCATCTGGCGCATCCAGTCGCTGAGTAAAGGGTGTAGGCGATAGAAGACCCACTGCCCGTGGCGCCTGTCCAATAGTAAGCCCTGTTTGCGCAGGCCACTTAAATGACGCGAGATCTTAGGCTGTGATAAATCCAGCGCCTCGGTCAGTTCACAGACACACAGCTCGTCTTCTCGGGCGATCAGCAGCAAGCTCAGCAATCGGGTTTCATCGGCCAGCGCTTTATAGAATGTCAGGGTATCCGGGGCTTTGAACTGGCCTTCAACGTGTGTGCTGTGAACGCTGACAAAGTGCTGTATGCGCTCGCTAAGTTGCTGCAGCGTCTGAGCAAAAGCGTCGGGGGCTGGGCTCGCTTTGGGATCGCTAAAGTCCCAGTGCAGCGCAACGCCTGCGTGTGGCCAGTTGCGACACTCAAACTGTGCGCTGTCGCAGAGACTGATGATGTAGTCAAAGTGTTGCTCACCTAAGCTCGCGATGGATTTTGAAAACAGTCCACCTGCGTCCACATTAAACGCCTCTAGTGCTGTCAGCGTACGTGGATCAACCTGTGACGGAGCAGTGCCCGCGCTCGCCACCGCAAACTGCGCCCCTGCGTAATGGCGCAATAGCGCTTGTGCCATTTGCGAGCGCGCGGCGTTTTCAGTGCAGACAAAAAGTACGTTTTTCACAGCTTCTCCTCAGTAATGCGGATGATTGTATATATGATTTTTCGTATATGCAATTTATCGTATTAAATGTTTCGTCGATTTGTATAAGCCGTCGCGCGTTTTGTTTAAGTGTGCCCAGAGAGGGCGCTATTACACTGCTGTGTATTGCAGGGGGATACATGAGCAGTAGATTTGCTATACCGGATCACAGGGGAAAGCGCGTCTTGATAACAGGCGCTAGTCAAGGCGTTGGCTTTCATGTCGCCACCGCATTGGCGCAAGCCGGTGTAAACTTGATACTCACAGAGCAGCAGCGGGGAGATGTGGCCGCGTTAGTCTCGAGTATTCGCCGCTTCGCGCCGCAGGTTCAAGTGCAAGTCGTGTCGCTGGATCTCGCCGATTTGAGCTCCGTAGAACGCTGTACTGAACAGTTGAGCGATCAGGGTGCAGCTATCGATATGCTGATCAACAACGCCGCGCAAAAGCCTCTTAGGCAGCGCGCGCTTTCTGTACAGGGGTACGAGCTGCAGTGGGCTACCAATCACTTGGGGCACGTGGCGCTGACGCGGGGATTGCTCGCGCTACTCGAATTATCACCGGCAGGGCGGGTAGTGACATTGAGTAGCTTTCGCGCCGCGAGACGAAAGGCGGCCATTAATTTCTGCGACGTCAATTCTGAAACGCGCTACTGCGGGGATACGGCTTACACGCAGAGTAAATTGGCGAACCTGCTGTTTGCGATAGAGCTGCAGCTGCGCTTGAAGCGCAGTGGCAGCCGGGTGATTTCAGTGGCGGCACAACCTGGGCTCTGTCATCCGGTGGGGGAGTCGCTAAAAAAGCTTAGGCAGCTTGATCGCGCGCTGATCGGGCGCGCGTGCAGCGTCGGCGCGCAGTCAGTGCTGCTGGCGGCAGCGGGCACTGATATCGCAGGTGGCGAGTACATTGGGCCGAGAGGCCTGACGGGGCTGTGTGGCGATCCGCAGAAAAACACTTTGCCAAATCGGGCGCAAGACGACTATTATCGCACCCGGTTGTGGCGCGTGACTGAGCAGTGCTTAGCCTGTGAATTTTTACCGTTTGCAGAGAGGGATATCGATGAGTGATGTGTTTGAGATAGACAGTGTCGAGCAGTGCGCGCGTATGATGGGCGCCGAAGGTGTCAATCACCCACTGATACACGTGGTCGATATGCACTGCACGCAAATTCCCCCTGAATTCTTGGGCGCGCGCCTGCGTTTTAATCTCTACTGTGTGGTGATGAAAAAAGACGCTAACGGGCAAATGCGCTACGGGCGCAACCAGTATGATTTTAGCTGTGGCGTGCTGACGGCCTTCGCCCCCGGTCAAGTGATCGAAATTGAAGACACCTACAACTGTGGCGATGTCGATGGCTGGGGATTGATTTTCCATCCGGATATACTGCTGCGCCATCCACTCAAGGAGAGTATCGGGGAGTACGGGTTTTTCTCCTACGGGCTAAACGAGGCGCTGCACCTCTCTGAGCGTGAGCAGCAAGTGCTCAAGCAGCTTGTCAGTGAAATTGACCGCGAGACCCAGCAGAATCTAGACAGCTTTAGCTTAGATATTTTACTCGCCAACATAGGTTTACTGTTGACCTACACAGACCGCTACTTCAACCGCCAATTCTTGACGCGCCGCCCTCTGGTGCTCGAAAGTGTCGAGCGCTTTAACGCGCTAGTCGACTCCCATTTTGCGCGCGCCGAGCAGGAGGAGCTCGGGCTCCCCAGTGTCGCAGAGCTTGCGACACAGATGAATATGTCAGCTAGTTATCTCAGTGATTTGCTACGTCGCGAAACTGGCTCGAGCGCCATGGAGCTGATTCACGCGAGACTGATCGAGAAAGCTAAATACCTTCTGCTCAACAGCGATGCCAATGTATCGACTATTGCCTATCAGCTGGGTTTTGAATACCCGCAGTACTTTAGCCGCATTTTCAAGAAAAAGACCTCCATGAGCCCGCAGGCCTTTCGCCAGGCGTATTGATAAGCACTTATTTCACGAGCGTCACCGAGAGTGCTTTTTAAAAGTCAGGGGTAGAGAGAGTGAGATTATATTGTCAGTTGCATGACAAGTATTTATTCAGCGTTAGGTCACTTGAAAATAATAGATAAAAACACCCGTAATCTAGGAAAAATTGTCATATTATTCCCCACTCAAGCCGCTATTATAGCTCGCGAGTTTTGGCGGCACGGAAGCGGCCTTAGCTCATCCTGCCCGCACTTTCTTTCCACTTTTTATAGTTGTTGTCATCCATGAAATTACTTGCACTGCCTTTACTGCTCTCTCTATTTACTGTTTCTACCTCAGCCTCTGCTGCGTCACAGCAGGAACTGGCGCACGCCAATGCGGTGTATACCGATGTCTTGGCCAAGTCGATGCAGCACCAAGTAGATGTAATGGTGCAGGGCAAAACAGTTTCCAGCTGCTTTGATGTTCAAGGCGGGGCTGTCGAGATCGGGGCTAAGTGGCGCCATCGTGAGGTCACTTTCAAGTGTGTCGCTGTCGATAACGACGGGTTTAAAAGTCACTTCTTATTTCCGCTCACCGTTATTCAGCACTGCAAGCAAGCGTCGCCTAGCCAGCAGTGTGCGGCTGTCGCCAGTCAGCTCGATCAGGCGATGATGGAGCAGATTTTAGAAGGCGAAGAGTTAGGTAGTCTTTAACTAGTCGAGCCAGGCCGTTTTGCCACAGTCTTGGGCGCGTTCATCAGTTAACTCAGGGGAATAAAAAAGCTGAACTCGAAGGTTATCGCCAACAGTACCAAAGCTTCTTGGCCGGTAGGCAGAAATCGCCGCCTAAGCCATTTGGTTTGGGGGATCTACAGGAGGTTGCCCAGTTGATCGTCAAGCTGGCAAGTGAGCGCTGTGCGAAGCTCAATCATCCCGTCGGTAAAGACGCTAAAACGCTGTTGTGACCAGGCGCTTATTATTAACCCGGCACCTAATTATGTG
>JBMZCU010000187.1:0-6733 GCA_049613705.1 Pseudomonadales bacterium
TGTGCAAACGGCTTATGCTCACGGTGTGGCGCTTGGAGACAAGGGCTATATTCAAGAGAGTAGCGGCGTCTTGCTGCTGCCTTTTATCTACCTCGGGGCCAAGCATATGATGACAGGTTACGACCACCTGCTCTTCCTCTTTGCCGTGGTTTTCTTTCTCTATCATCTTAAAGACGTGGCGATCTATGTCACTTTGTTTGCAGTGGGCCACAGCGTGACTCTGCTCACGGGTGTGCTGCAGAGTATCGCTATTGATGCCTATATCATCGATGCCATCATTGGTTTTTCAGCGGTCTACAAGGCGCTGGATAACCTCGGCGCTTTTAAGCGCTGGTTCGGGGTACAGCCGGATACGCGCGTGGCAACATTTGCCTTTGGTTTAATGCATGGCTTCGGGCTTGCGGCCAAGATTCAAGATTTTGAGATTGCTCAAGACGGGCTTATTCCGAATTTGCTGGCGTTTAATGTCGGTGTAGAAATTGGTCAATTGCTAGCGCTCAGTGCGGTGCTGTTGTTGCTTAGCTACTGGCGCTTGAGTGCAAGTTTTGAGCGCAATGCCTACCGAGCTAATGTTGTGATGATGAGCTTAGGTTTCTTGCTCATGGGTTATCAGATCAGCGGCTATTTACTCTCTAACGACTATATTTAATTAGGATTTTTTATGTACCAGAATGATAGTACTCAATTGCAGCAGTTGCCGAGTGCAGCGCGTTTACTACGCTCGACCGTGTTGGCGTTAGCCACGGCGCTCGCTCTTCTTTTTACCGTGGTATTGCCTGCAGAATACGCGATAGATGTGACAGGGATAGGGCGTCTGTTAGGACTGACCCAAATGGGAGAAATCAAAGAGCAGCTCGCCACAGAAGCTGCCGCAGAAGAGCTGGCCGTAAAGGTTTCACCTACCCAGTCTGTGCCGGTTACTGTGCAGTCAGCTGTAAACAGCACAGAGGTGCCTGTAGCGGCTAGCAAGGTGGGAGCTAACACGGCGATACCTAAAACAGTAACGCCTATTGCGGTTCAGTCAGCAGAGCCTGTGCTGAGTGCGCCAAAATCGCAAGTGCCGCTAAAGCAGGCGCGCTTTGTCTTGACGTTAAAGCCCGGCCAAGGGGTCGAGTTTAAGTTGGAGATGCGCGAAGGGGCGAAGGTGAGTTATCAGTGGCGGGCACTGGATGGTGAGCTTAATTACGATACACATGGCGACCCCTATAAAAAACCTAAAGGTTTTTACCACGGCTATGGAAAGGGGCGCTTTGTGCCTGGCGATAGCGGGGAGCTGGTCGCTGCGTTTGACGGTTATCACGGCTGGTTTTGGCGCAATCGTATGGAGCGCGATGTTCAACTAGTGCTGGAGGCGCAAGGAGAGTTTATCAAAGAAGTGCGCTGAGGGAGTCCCCGTCGAGCAATGCTCGACGGGGGATTGGCTATTTAGTTTTAAGGCGCGCTTGGAGGGTGAAAAGCGTGGTGTTGTTACCGGGAATGTCAAATTGCCACTTCCCGGAGCCCGCATTTTTTTGTGTGGCAGGGTAGGTGCTGCTCACAAGCTCCCAGCTATGGCTGAAATTACTCAAAAGCTCTAGCGTTTTGGGGCTGTTCGAGCTGTTTTCGATTTTCAGCTCAAGGCTGATCAATGCACCGTTAAAGGTTTTTTGGTAGTCCGTTCTGCGTTGGGTGATCTTAAGATCAAAGGCTTTGCCCAGGGCGAGAGCAATTTCTTCGCCAGCAGCGGTGTGCGGGATTTGACTGGCGCCGATAAACTGTTGCTGTCTGTCACTGTCAGGCGTAAATACGCGTGCTTGCCCGGCAGGTAAAGGTTGCTTGAGTGCGCGGTTCAAGGTGTTTTTAAAATAGAGTGTGGCCTCTGGTTTGACGCTAAAGGCGTTGCCGCCAGGGTCTGCTGCAACATAGAAACTGTGGCGGTAGCGCACGTTGGCAGGAATTGACTGCGCGGCGAATAGCGGTACCTGTACCTGCTGTTGTGGGTAGAGGCTAGTGTTGGCATTGAGCTTGTACAGATAGAGATCGCCGAGGCTTTGCGCCTGCTGATTGGGCGCGCCCTGATCGGCCATCGCAGCGCTGGCCATCAGCATGCGTTCGCGTTTGAGTCGCTGCTGCTGCGGCAGTGAGCCGGCAAGCAGGCGTATCGCTGCATTGTCGAAGACAGTATTGGTGTTGTTGTACAGTGTCGCCAATCCTTTCAGTGCGACATTATCGCGCGTTTTATTCAGTTGGAGCACGTAGTCCATCTGCCAGGATAATCCTTGGCTGAGGTAGCTCAAGGCGATGTCTTCACTGTGGGTCTTGCCGGCTGATTTAAAGGTGAGGCTGGGTTTTAGCAGCATGCCCTGTGGGCGAGAGGGGAAGATAAAACGCCAGTGTTCGCTGTTTAGCGGAATGCTCTCTATCGCACCATCAGCTTCAATCATGGCGGTCCTGTCGTCGACGCTCAGTAACTTGACCTGCTGTTTGATTTCACTGTCGCCACTCTGGCTCTGCTTGGCGAGTGTCAGTTCGCGACCGATGTAGCTAAAGAGTAGGTTTTGGTAGTTGAGTGTGGCCTGCTTGAGGCTCTGCTCGAGAATGTTACCGGCGTTAAAGATCTGTAGGCTTGGCGGTAGCATCTGTTGGCTGACGTCGCGCACCACGACTTGATCGTTGGGCTTGAGAGGGCCGAGTGAGCGGTGCTCTTGAATAAGCGCGAGATTTTGAGTGTAGAGTGTCAGCGATAGGTCGCGCTGGTGTTGCGCACTCAGAGTGATTTGCTCAGCAGATGCTGCGCTACTCAGTGCGAGGGCTGTCAATAAGATCCTTTTCATAAGGCTTCCTCTGTATCGTGGTCGGCCTTGTAGACCTTTGCTCGATGATTTAGTTTCTGTCTATACGCAGTGTTAGACGTCGAGTGCGACGCGAAAGCCCCAGGCGTTTCGCTTGGTGTTGGGCGGGTGGCGATAGCGGCTTGAAGAGCGCACGAGGCGATTGATATCAAACCATGAGCCACCGCGCATGGCGCGATACTGGCAGCTACTGCGCACGCCAGGCACGCCGTCTTTAGGTGCGTTGGCGTAATTATCGCTATAGCAGTCATCGACCCATTCATCGACGTTGCCATTCATATCGTAGAGCCCCCAGGGGTTTGGCTTGAGCGAGCCGACGGGCGCCGGTTGCCGGCTGCCGATACCGGATTCGCAATCCGAGCAGTGAGCGTACCCGGGGCGTACATCATCGCCCCACCAATAGGCGGTTTCAGTGCCGGCGCGGGCGGCGAACTCCCACTCCGCTTCGGTGGGGAGGCGGTAGGGCAGGTCGGTTTGCTGACTGAGCCAGCGGGTGTAGGCGCGCGCATCGCTCCAAGTGACATTGATCACAGGTTGCTCGCCGCGGCCCCAGCCCTCATCGCTGGGTAGCGGGCGGTTCGTCTGCTGGGCGAAAAAGTCGTATTGTGCGAAGGTGACTTCAAAGCGAGAGAGCGCGAACTTTTGCTTTAGCGCTACCGGGTGAACGGGCTTCTCGTTGTCATCGCCAACACCTTGGATATCGCCCATCAGGAAATTGGACGCTTCAATGACGACCATATCGGGCCCAAATTGGCCGTCGTTTAGCTCATCGCGAAAGACGCTGAGGGGTTCGGGGCCATCACTGCTGCTGTTTTGCAGCTGTTTTTGTACCGAGCGCTCTTTGAGGTCGATATCACGCACCCGACTCTCCAGTGCTTCGAGACGCTTGCGGCTGCTGTCTAGCTCTAACATCTGCTCTTTGGCCTGCTCGCGCCACTTGCGTGTCGCCTCGTTCGCCGCGTCGATTTTACTCGCGCTGGAGAAAATGCCCAAAATAAAGCCGATAAACAGGCCGAGCAGGAAAATACCGAGTGGCAGCGCCCAGGGGGGAAGGGTGAACGCTATCTCTTTTGCCCCGAGTTTGAAGTTGATGTCGCGCTTACTCATCAACGCTCCGAGCTTGCCTGTGACGCCCTCGCTGGCAGGGTCTAAATCACTGACCGAAGGAGAGCTGGTCTGTTCAGTGCTGGCCTCAGGTTTTTCCTCGGGGGGGAAAAGCGCTTTGATAAAATCCATTAAGCTGCTGTAGCGCTTGCTCTGATCGGGATCTAGCCCCTGTGTCAGCACTTGCCACTGTTCATCGCTTAATGACTCAGGCTGGCTGAGTTCGGCTGCGCTGCGCTGTTCGGCGCTGTCTTTGACGCTAAAGTTGTCATCGCCCATTAAGCGGTAGGCAACATTCGCCAGGGTATAGCAGTCGCTTTGGGTGTTGAGGGTCTTAGCATCGAGCAGTTCAGGCGAGGCGCTAATCTTGTACCCAAGCAAGTCGTTGGGCAGGCTGTCCATGCCGTGGAAGAGCTCGCGCATTGAGATAGGCAGTAATTTGACGCCGCCTTTTTTATTGACAAAGACCAGGCGGTCATCAATGGCGCCAAGGCTTACATGCCACTGGCGAGTACAGCTGACAATCGCCGTACCCAGTTGTGAAACTAGCCCTTGAAGTTGTTTTGGGTTGAGCCCCTTGCTCTGGGAGCCGGGCATCAGGTCGTCTAAGCTCAGGCCTTCAACGGGTTCGAAGGCGAAAAACAGTAACCCTCCACGCTGAATGAAATAGCCGTAAATTGCGGCTACGTGGGAGTGATCAATAGGCTTAGAGCGAACGATTTGTTTTTTAAAGTTGGCGAGAAAGCTCTTGGACTGCAAAAAAATAGGATCCAGGACGATCAAGCTGACCGAAATGGGTTCCTTCGTGCTGACATCGTCCGCCTGCCACAGTTGGCCTAGAGGGCACTGTGTCGGGGTTTCGCGCAGCTGAAACTTGTGGTGATCAGGGCCAATGAGTTGGCCCTCGCTCAAGTCGTTGTAAAGTTTCTCCCTGGAGTCCGCCATCGCTTTTACAACTTATGTCCTTTTATCTCTAAGACGTCGTGTCGAGTGTTGGAAAGCTTTTGACCAGCTCGTCAACGGCTTTCATTTGTGCCAGATAAGGTTCGAGTTTGTCCAGTGGCAGTGCGCAGGGGCCGTCGCATTTAGCGTTGTCTGGATCAGGGTGCGCTTCAAGGAACAGCCCCGCAATGCCCTGAGACAGTCCGCCTCGGGTTAATTGAGCGACCATCGCACGTCTCCCATCAGCTGAGTCGGCGCGACCACCGGGTAGCTGCAGGGCGTGTGTCGCATCGAAAACGATGGGGTAGCTCAGTTCCTTCATAACACTAAAGCCCAACATATCGACCACTAAGTTGTTATAGCCAAAACTGGTTCCACGCTCGCACAGGATCAGTTTGTCGTTACCTGCTTGTTCAAATTTATGCAAGATATGCGCCATTTCATGAGGTGCGAGGAACTGGGCTTTTTTAATATTGATAACGGCATTTGTTTCAGCCATTGCCTGTACTAAATCCGTTTGACGCGAGAGAAAAGCGGGCAGCTGAATGATGTCGCACACTTGCGCTGCCGGTGCTGCCTGGTGTGGCTCGTGTACATCGGAGATCACAGGAACCCCAAAGGTCTCTTTTATTTCCTGTAGGATTTTCAGGCCCTCATCGAGGCCTGGGCCGCGGTAAGAGTGTAGAGAAGAGCGGTTGGCCTTGTCGAAAGAGGCTTTAAAAATATAGGGGATGTCGAGTTTTTGTGTCACTTCAACGTATTTTTCAGCGATTTTCAGCGCGAGATCTCGCGATTCCAAAACGTTCATCCCACCCATCAGAATCATAGGTTTTTCGTTGCTCGCTTGTATGCTGCCGATGTTGATGGTTTTTTGTTGCATCTATACGCCTTTCAATAAGTTATAATCCGTGTACGTTACAATTTACGCCTTAATATAGCAAATAGTAGCCGTATATTTCACGTGCTTTGAGGAGAGGGTTTGAGCGAAGATTTACAACAGGTTGGAGAGCGCTGCCGCGCGTTGCTCAAGGGTACTAAATCAGTGCATTTGGCCAGTGTCGATGTGAACGGGCAGCCTTTTGCCAGTTATGCGCCATTTGTTGCCAGCGGTTCTAATATATACATTTTAATCAGTGAGCTTGCAGAGCACTGTCAAAACCTGCAGCGTCGCGGTGCTGTCAGTATGTTGTTTGTCGAAGATGAGTCGCTCTCTAGCAATGTATTTGCTCGACAGCGCTTGAGCATGCAAGGGGTTGCGGTACAAGTTGCACGGGACACAGATGAGGCTGAGGTGATCTTGTCGCAGATGGAGCAGCTCTTAGGTAAGACCGTTGGATTGTTGCGTACACTGAATGACTTTTGCCTGTTTCGATTAGAGCCTGCCAGTGCGCGATATATAGTGGGATTTGGGCGGGCGTACAACTGGTGCTTAGAGCGAGATGTATTTGAGCATGTCAGTGCTGAGGTGTTGAAATCTGGCAAGGGCTAACGGTTGTCGCTGTCAGACTAAAGCCAGTACCACGCCTTTAATCAAGAAGGCGCCGAGTCCCAGGCCAAGTGCCACAAAGAGTATGGTCGTGCCAAGTTTGCCAGCGTTAGATTTTTTAGCGAGATCGTAAATAATAAAGAAGACGAAGCAGCCAAGGGCAAAGATGCCGAGATTGAGCATGATGGATTCGATTTCGGCTAGGCGCATATGCTAGGTACCTCACAGTGTCTTAGCATTAGAGATGGTGGTGGGAGGTGGATTCGAACCACCGAAGCTTTCGCGTCAGATTTACAGTCTGATCCCTTTGGCCACTCGGGAACCCCACCCATTTGACGATACCTGTAGTATCTATCTCTATTCAACAAGT
>JBMZCU010000188.1:0-6689 GCA_049613705.1 Pseudomonadales bacterium
TCACTACTGGGCCCTCGCTACAGATAATGCGGACCTGGTACGCATTTATGCAATGGATGAATTCCAATCTTTGAAGCCCAATTTTGAGAGGGATCTAGCCTTGGCCATCGAAGTGACTTTGTGCGGGTTAGGCGCATTAACTGACAGTAAGACAACATAGGGGAAGACGACAATGTCATATGAAATACACCAGCAATTAAATGCGCAGCTACCCGCGGCTAAAGTCTGGCAAGTACTGGAAGACTACCCCGCGGTGGTTAAATACGCCCCCACAGTAAAGGATTCAGCCTGTGTCAGCGAGCACAAGAGTGGCTTGGGCGCCAAGCGTAAAGTAACCTTTCATCACGATGGCTCTAGCTTGATCGAAGAGATTACTGACTATCGTGAGGGGCAGGGCTATACCATGCAGGTTTCAGCACTTTCAGCGCCACTGGTGGCGATGCAAGCGGATATAGACGTTTATCCCAGTGGTGAGCGTGACTGCCAGATCAAGATGCATATCCAGTTTGAAGTTAAACCTGGCTTTCTTGGGCGGTTGATGGCAACACTGCTGTTGAAACCTATGATGGGTAAAGTGGCGCTAAAGCTAATCACAGGCCTTGCCTATTACGCAGTGACTGCACAGGCAATCGATAAGCACCTGCCGGCAAAGCAGGTGTTGGTGGACACCATAGGCCAGCCGAGCTAAACAGCTAAGCTGCGAGTCAGTCGTATTTGTTGAGGCCACTTAGCTGTAGGTGTTTCTTCGCCATCAGCTACCGTGTGGTTGCAATTGCGCAACCGCCTGGGCAACAGCCTGTGCGATGATTGCGACATCTTCGCGCTGAATGTCTCCCGCGCAAATAGACATGCGAATGATGCGCCGGCCCTGCCAGATTGCATCTGAGGGGTAGCAGACATTGCTCGCTTGCAGCCGTTTAAGCAGCTGCTCGGTGCGTTGATCGTCTGAGTGGCCGTCAGTGAGGCAGTAGAAGGAGACTTGGTTGCTAGCCACTGTGTTGGCCAGCTGAATTCCCGGGATTTTTTGCAGTTCCCGAGCGAGGCCTTCGGCGATCTTGCAAAAGCGCTCGACCAGTTCGCACAGGCCCTCGCGGCCTAAGTGGCGCAGTACGCTCCACACCGCAAAGCCGCGCGCCCGGCGCGAGAGCTCTGGGGTGGTCGCTATCGGATCGCGGCAGTCGCTGTGGGCCAGATAGCTGCCCGACATGCTCATGGCCCGGGTGAGTGCAGCTTTGTCTCGCACCAGTGCCAACCCGCTGTCGTAGGGTACTTGCAGCCACTTGTGGGCATCGACGGCCCAGCTGTCAGCGAGTTCCACTCCCTCAAGGCGTGAGGCGCGCAGCCTCGACAGACGCACCCAGATGCCGAAGGCGGCATCGACATGCAGCCAAGCGTGCCTCTTAGCGGTGAGTGTCGCAAGCTGTGCAAAGGGGTCGAAGTCTCCCGAGTTGATGTGGCCCGCCTGGGCGATCAGCAGTATGGGGTCCGGCAGTGCTTCCATTAGCACAGTGCAGTGCGATACCGACATCCGCCCCTGCGTATCGACCGGCACGCGATGTACTCTGGCGGCGCCAAAGCCCAGCAGCTGCAGCGCCATATAGACAGAGGCGTGGGCTTCCTCACCGAGCACTACTTGAACTTCCGGAGCACCGAAGAGCCCCTGCGACTCGACATCCCAGCCCGCGCGCTCGAGCAAGCTGTTGCGCGCAGCGGCGAGACAAATGGTATTGGCCATAGTGGCACCAGTGGTAAAGCCTATCTCTGCCTCACCGGGCAGCCCCAGTGCGCTTTTGATCCAGTTTCCGGCTACTTCCTCGGCTGCGGCGGCGGCTGGGGTGACAGAGGCGATTGGCGCATTCTGCCCCCAAGCCTGAGTCAGCCAGTCGGCGGCGACACCCACAGGGTGGGAGCTCCCTACGACCCAGCCGAGAAAGCGCGGGTGCACATAGCTGCACAGGCCAGGCTCTGCATTGTCTACTAGCTGTGCCAAGACCTGTTCTGCCGCCAACCCTTGTGTTGGCAGTGTTGTGCCAAAGCGCTTCAGAGCTGTTGTGTAGTTATCTGTGGCGGCGACGGGGTGGGCAGTGATTTCAGAGCGCCATTCAATGGCGGCCTGGGCGGCAAAGTGCAGTGCGTGTTTGTATGACTCGTTCACTATCTAGTCCTCTTGAAAGTGCTTCAATCAGGACTGCGGACTCTGACGGTGGAGGTGGCGCTTGGTAATAAATTACGCCCTGGGCCGGGAGAAGTAAATTTTTGAAGTTGACTCTTGTGTTACTACTTTGTTTTGCCCAGTTTGGCTGGGCGCCAGAGTACAGGCTTTTTCACAAACTTAGGTGCTTCTAACTTAAATAGAGATTTTACTAACGCCAGTAAATTCAAGGTGATCAAATAGAGTACTTCTACAATTAACACGACTAGCACGAGAAGAAGCTCTATTGCCCCTAAACTGGCGGCCCCCTCAACAAAAAGGCCGACGAAGGCAGCTAATACTGAGGTTATTAGAGAAGTAAGGGCTTCGAAGATCGAAATAATAGCGTCCATGTTGTGAGCCTGTTGCTGTCCTTGTTTGATACAGCCAAGCTTATCACAGCGCAAATGGTATCGAAAAAGTATGGTTTAGGTGAGACAAAAGTCCCCGCCGAGCAGTGCCCGGCGGGGTAGGGTGTTTACTGCTCGAGCATAAAGACGTCGAAGAAGTCCGCCAGTGCCTGATGACCGTTCAGCGGTAGGATAGTGGCGATGTGCTGGTCAGGCCTTACTATGACTACGCAGCCATTGTCGCGCTCGATCTCGCGCAGCTGGTAGATATCTTTGCTCGGGTCGCTGTGGAAGACCTTCTCGTAGTCGCGCAGGCCGTATTTGCCCTTGGCGGGCCAGAGGTAGTCCTGTAGCTCGTGCATCGATAAATCCTGCTGCTGAAAGACTGCGTAGGTATCGATCACAGAGTCGATATCAGCGCCCTTAGGGGTGTACTTCAGTACCGGAGAGTTGGCATCGCTCGCCAGGAAGTTCACCAACTGATGCGCTTTAGAGGCGCTGTGGCGCGGGTCTTGCGCACCGCCAAAGAGGAAGATGCGCCAGCGGCCGTCTGCCTTGACCAGGTGGCCCAAGTGCTGGCTTCTGCCGTCGGCAACTCGGGTGGCTTCGGCCGAGTGAAAGCGCTGGCCAATTTTGAAGCCCGCGGCGAGGTCTTGATGTTTCTGTCCCGTGCAAATGTAAGAGGGGTAGTACTCGATGGAGGTACCGGAGACAAAGCCGCTCTGGCGTTTCATAAAGGCCTCTATTTTGGCGGTATCGACTTTGGCCTGCTCCGAGCTGTCACCGGCATTCGGGCGGGTGGCGACTAGTTTGGAGAGCTCGCGGTCGGCATCGATCAACTGCTGTGCCACCTTGCGACGCTCTGTGCCGTAAGTGCAGAGCAGTTTAGGGTCGCTCTGGCCGCGCAGTACCGCTGCCAGCTTCCAGCCCAAATTAAAGGTGTCTGGCAGTGAGGTATTCAAGCCCCAGCCGCCTTTAGGGCTATGGGTGTGACAGGCATCTCCCGCGACAAAGGCGCGTGGAATCACCTCTTCACCACTGCCCAGCGGGCGGTTGTCGAAGCGCTCGGCAATGCGTTGACCAACTTCATAGATAGACCACCAGGCCACTTCCTTCACATCTAAGGTGTAGGGGGCGAAGATCTTCTGCGCCTTGGCGATTAGGTCTTTCTCGGTCAGTTTGACATCCGAAGCGCGTTTATCTTTGCCTAATAGATCCAACTCAACGTAGAAGCGGCACAGGTAGCCGCCCTCGCGCGGGATCGTCATCACCGCACCGTAGTCTTTGGACTGGATGAAACTCTTGACCCGGATATCCGGGAAGTCGGTGTTGAGTAGTATGTCCATCACCCCCCAGGCCTTGTTGGCAGAGTCCCCCTGCAGCGGGATATCCATGCCTCGGCGCACTTGGCTTCTGGCGCCGTCGCAGCCGACAATGTAGCGCGCCTTGACGGTTTCTACTCGGCCGTTGCCCGCCTCATCAGTACGTTTAAAGGTCGCGGTGATAGGGTGGGCATCCAGGTTTTGAGTGAGGCTCTCATCGATTGTCATCTCGACCAGTTCGCGGCTGTAGTGCGGTGTGATCCCCGTGATTGAGCGCTCCATACCATCGACCAGTAATTCGTGTAGCCGCGCCTGATTGACGATACCGTGGGTGAATTCAGAGAGGCCTGCGCGCGCATCGGCGATCTTGTGGGTGCGCTTGATGTGCTGTGGGTTTTGCGTATCCGGCTCCCAAAAGGTGTTCTGCTTGAGTTGATAGGTCTCTTTGACCACCATCTCGCTGCTGTTGAAGGCTTCCATGATTTCCATGGTGCGACAGGAGATACCGTCAGCGCGGCCGAATAGCAGCGGCCCCGAAGCCATATCGACAATGCAGGTGCTGATGCTTGAGAACTCCGACAGCTGGCGTGCCATGGTCAGTCCCGCAGGGCCTGTGCCTATAATGAGTACGTCGACCTCGCTGGGTAAATCGACAACCGGCGGCGTTGGATAGGGCTTGCGCGCTTCATCGGGAACTTGGTAATTGCCGGGTTTAAACCCATTGAGATGATACTGCATCAGTGGTTGCTCCTAATTGTTGTTCTGCAAGTGACACATAATTACTTAACATGTTAATAATATTTCAAAGAATAGGTGCCAATGCAAGTAGATTTTGCGCACAGACTGTTTCATATCAATGTTTGGATTGACGGGGGAGGTTGTTAGGGAATGTGAATTGAGAGGACAATGTTTACTGCTGAGCTGCTTGAAGTAGCGGGCTGAAGCGCTAGCAGTGAGGGGCGGTTTTCTGTCTGTCGACCGAGTTGGTTTAAGGTGCGTGCACAGCGGCTGGCGCTACTTCCAGCCCTGTTGCCAGGTGGTGGTGTCTTTGAGGCTTTGCCAGTCGATGAGTTGCTCGCGTTTGGAGATAATCGCCTCGATGACACAGCGGGTGACTTGGCCGTTTTCATCAAATTCTACCTCTGTGACTAGGAAGTGTTTTTCTCTGTTTTCGGGCTTGAGAGCCGACCATTTGCTGTTTAACAGTTTTTTGGGGTTGATTGTAGTTACCATTAGCAGCGCTCTTGTTTACTCATTTGTGGCGATAGAGAAAGTGCGTGAACAGTGCGACCTATCCCTCTCGTATTTGTCAGAACAAAGGGCCTATAGTGCTAATAGGCCCTGGGTCAGAGTTTACAGTGAAACTTTGTAGTTCAAAATAAGGCGGTTTTCATTGAGACCTGTCGTTTCGGTTGAGCGAACGGTTGCATTGCGCAAGCGAAGTGATAGCCCCTCAACCTTTTGGAAGGCGTAGTTGACTTCAAAATTGCGCTCCCACTCTTTGCCTTCTGCGCCGTCGCTGCGCTTGATGTTATCGCCGCGAATATAGCGTGCCATCAAAGAGAGTCCTTCAATGTTGGGCACTTGGTAGTCAAAGCGCGCTTGTAAAGAGCGCTCTTCAGCGCGGTCAAAGTCGAGTACCTGCACCGAATTACTGGAATACAGTCCCGTATCGTCATTGGTAAAATTATCCCAAGACTCTTGATACTCATCGCCGTTGACAGCCTGATACGCTAGTGAAAGCTTTTTGTTATCGCGCGCCCACTGTGCGCTGACACTGAAGAGGTCGCTGCGATAATCGGCACCAACCCCTGCCTGGGCACCCTCGCCATCGGCCTCCCCGCGATAGTAGGTACTGGTTAAGGTCAGTTTATCGCGCTCAGATAATGCAATGGGATAGCTGGCACTGACATAGGCTTGGCTCAGCACGTTATCAGCTTCACCGTAGGCCAAGTCGAGGTTCAGACCAGAGTCGAAAGCGTAGCTGCCCCCTATGATCGCTACGGCGTAGTCGTCCCCGTTTGTATCTGTGTACTTTCTAAATTTCTCGTCTGTTTTAGCAGAGCCTTGATCACTCCAAATGGCGTATAAATTTAAGTTTTGATACTGGGTGTAAGCGTAAACACCTTGCGTTGAGCTCGGGGTCGTACGCGAGTCGCTGTCATCCAGCAGCGGTGTGTTGATGACGAGACGACCCAGCTTTACCCCGCTGTCTTCACCGAGCTTTAACTTGAGGTAGGCTTGGCCGAATTTCCCATAGCCCTCCTGTTCTCCATTGCCTAAAGTCCGCAGCGTGCCCGTACCGCCACGGTTATCCTCCGCGCTGAGGGCCCCTACGGCAAAAATGGAGGCATCGAAGCCTATAATGTCGTTGATATAGCCGGATTGGTAATCCAGCCTAAGACCTTGTGACAGGGCGACTGAATCGGGTCGGGTGCCTGAAATACGGTCGCGATTAAAGTAAAATGTGCGCAAGTTTAGATCTAACTTGCTGTCTGCAAGAAAGCCGGATGCTTCCTGTGCAATGCTGGTTTGAGCGTGCCCAGCTGCGATGATGGCGCAGGTAAGTAATGTGCGTTTGATCAACATATCAAATTCCATAAGTATTTGGCGGCTAACTAGAAAATCCAGCGATGCCAAGGTGAATGTCAGTGGTCAAACCCCAATAGCTCGTATCGTACATTGATGTGCCCCTCATCAAAAAAAGCGCAGGGTGAAAAGGATACCTCTTACTTTATCTGTTTTATTTTGCAGTTAGACTCTGTTTCTAACTAATTGTTCTGTTATCGGGTTCATTTCTTTTTCTGACAAGAGTCGAAAGAGTTT
>JBMZCU010000189.1:0-6682 GCA_049613705.1 Pseudomonadales bacterium
AGTAGCGCAACCCACAACATTTTAAGGAGCATTTATGCCCATCACAGACAAACCACATATTGAACGCGCAGACGCCAAACCTAAAAAGTTGAGCGATAAACACCTCGCGCTAGCCCGTCGTGGCGCTGAATTAACTCGCTTGATTAAAGACCATAAAACTGAGTTGGACACCATCAACGAGCAACTCAAAAAAGACATCGGCCACGGCGTCACGCTGGTGTTGCCAGAAGAGCACCGGATCCCGATTGCACAATCAGTCTCGCACGCTATTGACGATGCGGCGGGGCTTAAAAGCCACCTCGGCGCACGCAAGTACAACCTCTACGTTAAAACCACGGTCAGCACCAAGCCTGCCCCTGTGCTGCTGGAGTTGGCAGAATCTTCTGCCGATGTTGCGGCATTCCTTAAACAAAAGACCAGTGTCTCGGTGAAATATCTGCCGATTAAAACCCAGCAGTAAGGAGTCGTTGCGTGGATAAAAAGGAAGAAAATGCGCTGATGTTGGTACTCGGCCAGATCAAGGGAGAATTGGTGGGCATGCGCGAGCAAATAGCGGCGACTCATGACTCCACCAATCGACGTATCGATGACTTATCGGATCTGATGCGCCAGCAAACAGATGCGATGAATCGCCGTATCGATGATCACCAGCAGGACACTATGCAGCATATCTCCAGCTTAGACGCGCGTATCTCCAGTAATGAAGAAGCACTGAAAAGTGCGCGCCGCACTGCCGCTGTCACCAGTGGTGGTGTGTCTGCCGTGATAGTGAGCGCCATCGAGCTGATTAAAACGGTTGCTAGCTGATGGCGTACAGCGAGGAAACAAAGCGCAATGTGCGCGCGGCATATATCTACAATAGCCATTCCCTAAAGGCTGCAGCAGCGGCCAATGAGGTGCCCTATGAGACAGCGCGCAGTTGGAAGCGTAAAGCTGAGGGTTCCGGCGATGATTGGGACAACGCGCGCGCTGCAGCACGTATCTCCCAGGGGGGCATAAAGGCGTTAACTACTGAGATAATCGAAGAGTTCGCGCTGTTGTTCCAGGCAACCATTGAGCAAGTGAAAAATGCAGATGTTAAGCCGCTGGAAAAAGCCGAGGCTATTTCGCGGTTATCGGATGCCTATAGCAAAACTGTAAAAGCGGCAGGTGCGAGCAACCCAGAATTGAGTCGGCTGTCTGTGGCGATGGATGTACTGCGGTTGTTGGCTGAATTTATCAAGAGTGAACACCCTAAGCACCTGGATGCTTTTTTAGATATTCTTGAACCCTTCGGTGAGGTTGTCAGCCGTGAATTTGGCTAAATCACTTAACCGTAAGGACTTCCTCAAAGAGTTAGAAGCGTTTGCCGATGCGCAGCGCTTGCTGATCGAAACTGAGTGCGATGCATTCAGTCATGACCCGGCAGAGAGCAAGGCGCGCATCGCCCGCGTTAAGCGTGACTTTCGTTTCTTTGTTCAAACCTATTTCCCCCACTATGTAAAAAGCGAAGCATCGGCGTTCCACGATTACGCCTTCGAGCGCTTCCCCGCCTGTATTGATCATCGTGAAAAGGGTTATCACGAGGCGTTAGCCGCCCCACGTGGTGAGGCGAAATCGACCATAGTGACTCAGCTGTTGACCTTGTGGTGTGTGATCACAGAGCGCAAACACTTTGTGGGTATCATCATGGACAGCATGGATCAGTCCGAGCAGATGCTGGCGGCCATCAAGGTAGAACTGGAGAGTAATCCCCGATTAGCCCAAGACTTCCCTGCGGCGACAGGTGCTGGCCGGGTGTGGAAAGTCAACGAGATTATCACGGCTAACAACCGCAAAGTGAAGGCGGCAGGTGCTGGCAAGAAAATGCGTGGCTGGCGCTTTGGCCCACATCGCCCGGACTTGATCCTACTCGATGATATCGAGAACGATGAGAACGTGCGTAAAAAAGATCAGCGGGACAAGCTACAAGCCTGGCTTAAAAAAGCAGTCATGAAGCTGGGCCCACCCGACGGCACCATGGATATTTTTTATCTAGGTACCATTTTGCATTACGACTCGGTACTCAATCGCACCCTGAAATCTCCCACCTGGCACGGCAAAGTCTTTAAGGCGATTATCGAGTGGCCGGACAGAATGGATCTGTGGCAGGCGTGGGAGGAAGTATTGTTCAACCAGGGAGAAGAAGCCGCTGAGCAATTCTACACAGAGCGCCGTGCAGAGATGGATCGCGGTGCTGTAGTGAGTTGGCCGACGGTACGCCCATTACTGCTATTAATGATTATCCGCAGCGATGGCCATCACGAATTCGACTGCGAGATGCAGAACGATCCCACCAATAACGAACATGCGCCATTTAAAGATATTACATTCTGGGTGCAGCCGTGCCGTGACTGGGTGTTTTACGCATCCTGTGACCCATCATTAGGCAAGAATAATAAAAGCCGCGATCCCTCGGCTATTTTGGTCGGCGGTATGGATCGCAACAGCGGTGTCCTGGATGTAGTAGAAGCTGATATCTGCAGGCGAGTGCCGGACAAAATTATCAGCGATGTCATCAAGTATCAGAGAGAGTATCACTGCCAAGCCTGGGCTGTTGAGTCTGTGCAGTTTCAAGAGTTCATGCGCACTGAGTTGGTAAAGCGCAGTGCTCAGCAAGGTGTGCCTGTGCCTGCGCGGGGCGTGACCCCAGGGACGGATAAAGACCTGCGAATTGAAAGCCTACAACCCCATGTTGCTAATGGGCTAATTCGACTACACCACAACCAAAGCGTACTGCGTGAGCAATTAGGGTTCTGGCCCGAAGCCGATCACGACGATGGCCCAGATGCGTTACACATGCTCTGGATGCTGGCTGTCTCTGGGGTGTCTTCCATGCCACGCGTAGTGACATCAAACCGCGCTAGCCGCAGCCATTTACGAGGATATGACCGTGGTTAAACAATTATTCAAGCGTCTGCGAAAGGCCGTTGTTACCGGAGAGGCCGCAGGACGTGCTACCGATCCGGCGTTCTACAATGCACTGCAAGTATTGCCTAATCCAGATCCAGTGTTGCGTGCGATGGGCCGAGCAGAACAGACCTATGATGCCATTATTTCAGATGCACATATCATTGGTGATCTGCGCTCCGTACGTGCGGGGTTGCTCTCGTATAAGCACCGTATAGTTGCTGGTAAAGATGCCAAAGACACCCCGCAGCAAAAGCTGGCAATGGATCTGTGTACGGCTGTTATGGCACGCCCACCCGCGCCTGGCATGTTGTGGCAGGACACACTCTGGAACATGGCAACAGCAGTGCTGCGTGGTTTCAGAGTGCACGAGTTAGTGTGGGAGCTACAAGGCGACTATTTACTGCCTGATAAAATCTTAGACAGGCCAAACCGTCGCTTTAAATTCGACACCGAAAACAACCTGCGTCTGCTGACTAAAGCAAACCCTTCAGAAGGTGAAGCCACCGAAGACTACAAATATTTAGTGACGCGGCACATGCCGTCTATTGATAACCCCTACGGACAGGCGTTGCTATCGAGCTGCTTTTGGCCGTATACCTTCAAGCACGGCGGCTTTAAATTTTACTACCAGTTTACTGAGCGCTACGGCATGCCATGGCCTATTGGAAAGTACGCCAAAGGTGCCACAGTCCCAGAACAGAATGAGCTAATAGATGCGCTTTCGCAGCTGCTGCAATCAGGTGTTGCAGCCATCCCAGAGGATGACAGCGTGGAGCTTTTAACCCTTAAAAGCAGCGGCAGTGGTGAGCCTGTTCAAGAGCGTTTGATCAACTTGTGTAATAGGGAAATGTCCAAGGCGATAACCTCGCAAACTCTGGCAACAGACGTGCAGAGTAAGGGCTCATTTGCCGCCAGCAAAACTCACCGCGATCGCGAGCAAAGTGTGAACACGTCCGACCGCCGGATCATTGAAGCGACCATGAACCAGATGTTTGCTTTGATCACACGATTCAATTGCGGTGAGGATGTGATCCCTCCGGTCTTTGAAATGTACAAAGAGAAGGAGCCGACAGAAGAACGCTCCAAAATGTGGGAAGCCGCAACGCGGATCGGTAAGCCATCACTAAGCGCTTATCACAAGGAAATGAACATTCCCCAAGCGGTTGATGAAAATGATGTGATGAGCAGTATAGATAGTACTGCCAGCAACTTTACTACTAATAAGACAGCTTTATCTTTCAACACGGGTGAGGCATCACTGCAGCAACAGGCCATTGATGAAGCCGATCAGGCTATCGACCGCGATTTTATTGAACCCGTGCTGGCTATGCTTGAAGAGTACGAGCGCCAGGGAAAAACACTGCAGCAATTCCTAGATGACATGCCCGGCCTTTATAACCGCATGGATGAAACCGAGTTAACGGAGCTGACAAGTTTAGTACTGCGCACAGCGATGGCTGAGGGATTAGCCAGTGCCTGAAATTAAATTCCAGGGCGTTGCAGCTAACGAAGCAATAAAGAATCTGCGCAGTAAGGTGCGCATCCCCACACGCCGCTTCGACGAAATATTGGGCGAAGCGCATGCCAAAGGCTTTACTGTAGCAGGTGCTATTAAAGCAGAGCTGCTAAAAGATCTGCACGATGACATCACCGCTGCCCTGGAGAAAGGCGAGTCACTGGGGCAGTTTCGCAAACGCTTTGCAGAGACAGTGCAAAGGCATGGCTGGAGTCATAAAGGCAGTGCTAGCTGGCGCACTCGTGTGATTTACGAAACAAATTTACGCACGGCACACATGGCAGGACGCTGGAAACAGATAGAGCAAAATAAGCAGCGCCGCCCGTATCTCATCTATATGACAGTCGGCGATGAGCGCGTGCGCGAAGATCACCGCAGATGGCATGCAGTTGCGCTACCTGTAGACGACCCATTTTGGAGCTCCCATTATCCACCCAACGGCTGGGGTTGTCGCTGTTATGTGATAACTGCCTCGGCTAGTCAGCTAGAGCGGATGGGCATTAAAGTAGCTGACTCTCCGGTGATCAATAAAACTGAGCGCGTAAATACAAGAACGGGCGAAGTCTATGGCGATGTGCCTGAGGGCATAGACACTGGTTGGGATTACAACGTGGGTAAAGCCTGGCTAGGATCCGACACTGCATTTGGTGAGCGGCTCGCTCAATTATCAACGCGAAGTATCAAACCTGACCTGAGAAATATTGATACCCAGGCAATGACCGCAAGCTGGCAGTCCTGGCTCAAGCAAGTGGATGCCGCCCCGCACGCCAAAGGATATGCCCACACAGTCGGCTATCTGGATCCACCGTTAATGGAAGCGCTCAGTGCTAACAATATTATCCCGCAGAGCGCAGCGATTATCGTCTACGACAACCAAACCAATCACCTGCAGGGAAACCACAAAGATGAGAGCAAGCGTATTCCGCAAGACTGGTTACTAGAGTTGCCGATGCACCTGCAGAACTACCAGGCGGTGCTTCTGCACAAGCAGACCAACAACATATTGATCGTCATGCCTGACAGCATCAACGGCAAGAAAGGCCGTGCGGTGGTTGAGATAAATTTCAAGCGTAAGGGGAAGGTATTAAACAGCCTGCGCTCGCTGGGAATAATGGAAATTTATAATCTGCGTAAGAAAGAGTATGAAGTGATCGCGGGGAGTTTAGAGTGAGCTGGCAAGGTGGGGCGGCGTATCCCACATACATCGGGTCACAAAGTGCAGCGATGACAGAAGCCTTTTCCTGCCTCGAGCCAGCCAGATCAGTATAGCAAAAATCACTCAAGGATAAATGCCATGAATAAATACACCATTACTCACATCACTGATCTTCATTTGATAGAACCAGAAGATGTCGAAACATTTTGCAGTGAGCTTCCAAGTTTGATCGCCACACTGAAAAACGCAAAACAGGTAGCTGAAAGCTTGGGCAAAGAGTTACAAGAGGTAACTCCGTTTGTGACATGGCAGGCTGATCAGAGAAACACGACTGACATCTATTTGAAATGACATTGCAAAGATGATGCAACTGGATTGCAAAGACCTGTTTGGCTCAAAGAGTGGTAATTTTTCAACAATAAAACTATGATTAGTTAACGCTCTTTGGTGTTTTTTCAACAATAAACTAACGATAATTACCCCAAAGTGTCCAAAAGTAAGAGGTATTTTTCTAATCGAGTAAATACCCCTCAGATCAAGTAACCACGCGCCTTTAGGCCAAATTTATCTAGATTCTCTTCTGTCCAAGAATTAACACCCCCCTACATGGTTGCTATCATCGGCATTTTGGCAGCAATTGCTCTGCCTGCTTATCAGGATTATACTAAACGAGCACGTATTTCTGAGGGATTATCGTTAGCAGCAGGGGCTAAAACTGCAGTTGCGGAATATCAAGCGTCTCAAAATGCATTCCCATCTACTAATGCAAGTGCCGGCTTGCCGGTTAATATTACTGGCGGTGCAGTTGCAGCCGTAGCTGTTGGTAACAGAACAGCAGCTCCAGCAATAGCTGCAAGTGCAGGAACAATTACAGTAGGTTTACCTGATAATGTTACTATTGCAGGTAACTTGACTGTAAGTGGAACCACGACAACGATAGACACTACAAACACAACTATTGCAGATAGTTTATTAGAATTAAATTCAGGCGCTACATCAAACTCAAATGATTCAGGTATCATTATTGAAAGAGGTTCAACTGGCGATAATGCAATAATTATGTGGGATGAATCAGCTGA
>JBMZCU010000190.1:0-6681 GCA_049613705.1 Pseudomonadales bacterium
GACCGTGATAACTTTATGGAAGCGCCAGCTGCCGCCGAGTACGGCTTGATTGATGAAGTGATTGAGAAGCGCCCTGTCGCAGAGAGCTAGCGGGTGCTGCACGGCAAGTTTTTAGCGTTATCTTACGCTATACTTGCCACCTAGGTAGTATATGCTGCCAGCGTTGAATCAAGATTTCTATCGCTGGCCGATACAGTGCCGAGTAGAAGATAAAGATTTTAGATTGAGGGGGTCGAATGACCGACAGTATCGACGACAAAGAGAAAAAGGGTGGCAAGTTAGTCTGCTCTTTTTGCGGTAAAAATCAGGACGAAGTTAAGAAGCTGATTGCTGGCCCTTCTGTGTTTATCTGTGATGAGTGTGTCGATTTGTGTAACGACATCATTCGCGAGGAAGTGAGCAGCACGGAAGTTGTCGCCCAGGAAAGTGACAAGCTGCCGACACCGCAGGAAATTCGCGAGAAGCTCGACGACTATGTTATTGGTCAAGAGCGGGCGAAAAAAGTACTGTCTGTCGCGGTTTATAACCACTACAAGCGATTGCGCTTTCAAGCGCAGAATAAGGACGGCGATGGCGTTGAACTGAGTAAGAGTAATATCTTGCTGATCGGCCCTACCGGCAGTGGTAAGACACTGTTGGCGCAGACACTGGCGCGTATGTTGAATGTACCTTTCACCATTGCGGATGCGACAACGTTGACCGAGGCGGGCTACGTCGGTGAAGATGTTGAAAACATTGTGCAGAAGCTGCTGCAAAAGTGCGATTACGATGTTGAACGCGCCGAGCGCGGTATTGTGTACATTGATGAGATCGATAAGATTTCTCGCAAGTCAGATAACCCTTCGATTACTCGCGATGTCTCGGGTGAAGGGGTGCAGCAAGCGCTTCTTAAATTGATTGAAGGTACGGTTGCCTCTGTGCCTCCACAGGGTGGTCGCAAGCATCCACAGCAGGAATTTCTGCAAGTCGATACCTCGAATATCTTGTTTATCTGCGGCGGTGCATTCGCCGGGATTGAAAAGATCATCAGCGATCGTTCAGAAAAAAGCTCTATCGGGTTTAACGCCACTGTGAAGAGCAAGGATGAGAATCGTTCTATCTCAGATGCGCTTTTGGGCATTGAGTCAGAAGACTTAGTGAAATTTGGTTTGATCCCAGAATTTGTTGGTCGTCTGCCGATGATTGCAACACTCGCTGAGCTTGATAAGGATGCACTGATTCAGATTTTGACAGAACCTAAGAACAGCTTAGTGCGCCAGTATGCCAAACTGTTTGAAATAGAAGGTGCTGAAATCGATTTCCGTACAGAGGCACTTGAACAGGTAGCTGAGCATGCATTGGAGCGCAAGACGGGAGCACGTGGACTGCGCTCGATTCTAGAAGGCTCTCTACTGGATATCATGTATGAACTTCCATCGTTGGAAGGGGTGAGTAAGGTTGTCATCGATGAAGGTGTTATCGATGGTAGCAACAACCCTATCTTGATTTACGAGCAAGAGAAAAAAGCGGCGAGCGATGAGTAAGCACTCACGTTGAGCTGAACGAGAAAACCCGCATTAGCGGGTTTTTTTATGCCTGATAACAGCGTTGTGTTAGCGTTAGATATTCGCACTGACGGTGCCATCGCTGTGTAAGTTGACGGATTGATGGAGCAGGCCGTAGTTTTGCAAGTAGCGGCTAATGCTGTTAAACGTTGCCGTTTTTACAGTGCCTTTGTGATCGGAAAGCGCAACGCCTTTGCTAAAAGTACTGCCCAGGCGAAGTTTTAGACGGCTGGTGTGTACTTTTTGTGCGCTGAAGTAATTGCGCTGATTCTCATACAGACGCTGTGTGTTTGTGGTGTTGTAGATCGCCGAATTCAATACCAGTAAAGTGTGTTCGGTGCAGTTTTGGAATTTGTTGTTATATGGGTTTGAGATCACTGAGTATTGGCTGTTGTGCACTTTCTCACCAGCACCATTGTTCAGTGCTTCAATGAGTGCGCGTTGTACTTTAGGGCTGGGAATAGTGATTCCGGCCGTCAAGCGTTTAGCGCCCCAGAAAAAATCCACAGGATAGTCGCGTACTAGATCACTGCGATTTGGTGCTTTAGGTCGTTGATACAGGTTGTGAATCACATAGCCGCGTGCAATGTCTCCATTTTTTAAGGTGATGTTGGAATATACAGCGACAGCGGTATGTGTGTAGTCGATACCTTTTGGCAGTTTGCTTGGGTCCTGCCCTACGCGTGCGATTATAAAGGCACGTGCACCTTGTGCAGCGGCATAGCGCTCGACATCTTTTGCAAAGGTAGAGATTTGCTCTGGTGTAAAGTTTGCCTTTGCATTGGCTTGGCTACCTGCGTAGGCAGGCAGATGAATTATCAGCATAATGGCTAGGATAATACGGCGCATAACGGCCTCCTTATTGAATCGCTAGATTGGGTGCGGGGTCCTGAATGATCACGCGTTCTGTGATCGGCAGTGGCTTATGTGCATCGTGATCATGGTGTGAGTGATTGATAGCAGCGCTACCTGTCGCAGCGCTAGCTATGCCAACCGCGCCGATAGAGATCAAAGGTACGGCTACGGCACTGGCTGCAGAGTAAGCGCTGCCAGCGGCGATGTTTCCACTGCCTTTAACGATTTGGCTACTGCCTTTAGCCGAGTGGTCAATAGAACCCGAGGCAGAGCTGGCGCTGGTGAAAAGCGTTAAAGCCAGTGCGGCTATCCATTGTGTGTTAGTCTTTTTCATAATTTTGCTCCTGCGTGGTTGAGTACGAGTTAACGTGGTTTGAGTATTACGCCGTAGGAACTTAAAATAAACTAAGGTGTTAAAAGGTAGCTTTATCTAAACTATAAGGATATTAAAGTAATACTATGAGCCAGGTTGACGAAGTTACTCAGGTGCTTAAGCGCCAGCTAAAACAGCAGGGAATGACTTATAAGTTGTTAGCCCATAAACTTGAGATGAGCGAGGCAAATGTGAAGCGAATGTTTGCCAAACAAGCATTTAGTTTGCAGCGCTTAGAGCAGATATGCCTTTTGCTGAAACTGGATTTAAGTGAACTCTTCATTGAACTGCAACGGCAAAAAAACAAAATAAGCACTTTGACGAAAGAGCAAGAGCAGCAGCTGGTTAATGATCCTAAACTGTTGCTTGTGGCGGTGTGCCTTCGCGATGCATGGACATTTGAAGAAATAACCAATCACTACGATCTTGATCAGCACCAATGTATTCAGTTGATGGCCAAGCTAGATAAGTTGCAAATGATTGAAATGCTGCCAGATAATCGGTATCGACTGCTCATCGCTCAGGATTTTAAGTGGATCAGCAACGGGCCGCTTGAGCGTTTCATCACACATAATGTGCTCACAGATTTCTTGGCTGCCAGCTTTAAAGGTGAGCAGAGCTATCGCTTTTACTTGCCGGGAACATACGCCCAAAGTTCTGTAGAAAAGCTACTGCAGCGCCTGGACGATATTACACGCGAGGCGGCGCAGCTAAACCAACAAGATGCTAAGTTGCCGGTTAGTCAGCGCACGCGTGTGGGGATACTTTTGGCAATGCGACCTTGGGAGCTTGAACACTTTACCCGCCTGCGCCGCACTAAAGGAAGTGTAAAAAAACCGACCTAAGATTATTGCTTGAGTAGAGATTCTGCGTTGTCGCCAAGCGCTTGGGCCTGCTCTGTGACGGACTGTTTAAGCTGCCCTGCTTTTTGTTTGGCTTCACTCGTTAACGCTGTCGCATTTGCTGTGGCGCTTGCGATAGCTGTTGCAGGTGCATCTTTGGTTTTCTTCAACGCCTGGGCAGCTTTCTCTTTGAGTATTATAGTCGCAGCCTTGTAGGCTGCATCACTTGGTGCCGGAGTAGCAGAGGGCGGGTTCGTTTTCTCAGGTGTCTCATTTGAGGAAAGTTGCGCAGCGGGTTCTTCAGTACTTACTTGTGGCGCTGTTGTCTTTGCCGCGCTGTGCTGCTCTTCACCACAGCCACTTAAAAGGATTGTGCCTAACATGGTTAGGCCAAGACTTAGGGATTTACTTTTTTGCATCGTGTGACTCCTCAGTTATTTGCTACTGAGAGTGAAAGAGCACAGAAAAAGTCACACCTAGAGTCAATTATTAGCACAATTGTGTGCACGGTATTGAGGCAGCCCAACAGCTGCCTCTAGAAGGTGAATTGTTAAGGTTTGACGAACAATTTACGTGCGGTATTACACAGTGTTTCAACACCGCCTTCAATAATGTGGATACTCTCTGTGGTTTCCATGCCCCAGTTATCCATCCAAAGCCCCGGCATAAAATGGAAGGTCATACCGGGCTCTAACACGGTATTGTCACTTTCTCGCAGGCTCATACTGCGCTCTCCCCAATCGGGAGGGTAGCTCAAACCAATAGGGTAGCCGCAACGTGCACCAGCGCGATCAAAGCCAAACCCGGCGAGTGTTGAGTTCAGCGCATGGGCAATGTCTGCGCAGGTGTTACCGGGTTTGGCAGCCGCTAGTCCTGCCTCTAAGCCTGCATTTAACGCCTGTTCTGCACGCATGAAGTCAGGGCTGGGTTTACCGAGAAAAATCGTACGCGACAGCGTACTGTGATAGCGCTTATAGCAACCGGCGAGCTCGAGAAAGCAGCCTTCACCTTCGCGGAAGGGAGAGTCATCCCACGTTAGATGAGGAGCACTGGCATCGGCCCCAGCACTGATGATGGGGACAATCGCCGGGTAATCGCCTCCGTGGCCTTCGATACCTTGAATTGCGACCTGATAAATATGCGCAGCTAGCCTGTTCTTGGGAAGGCCTGGTTCTATCATTTCAAGCGCGGCGGCATGGGCGCGATCACATATTTGAGCGGCAATTCTCATGTAGTCCATTTCACGCTCAGATTTGTGTGCACGGCAAAAATTTACCACAGCGGTTGCATCGCACAATTGTGCCTGCGGTAGATTGTCCTCTAGTGCTTTGTACGCTGTGTGCGAAAAATAGTAGTTATCCATCTCGACGCCGATACGGCCTGTGTTCATTGCACGTTCGGGAAGTACATCTGTCGCCAGATACTGCATAGCGTGAAGCGGCGGGTTCATAACGAAGTGATCAGGGTAACCGATAACATTGTGCGCGTGCATGTAGACAGTGCGCAAAGCGCCACTGGCATCCATGTGACGCCCGAACCAGATCGGCTCCCCTGTACTGCCGATGACAACCGCTTGCGGTGTGTAAAATGACCAGCCGTCGTAACCGGTCAGCCAGGCCATGTTGGAAGGGTCGTGAATAATTAAAGTGTCGAGATCGCGCTCGACCATTCGGGTGCGTACTTTGTCCAGTCGCTGTTGGTATTCCTGCAAGCTAAAGTTTAAATGCTCGTGCATAACGCTATCCTTTTTTGTGTGGTGCATCGAGAGACTTATAGGTGCCCCTATTGCAGGGGCGTGTTCTACTTATGATATATGTGCCAGTGCTTGTGCTAGATCTGCAATGAGGTCATCAACATCTTCAATACCGGTTGAGTAGCGCACTAATCCTTCTGGGATACCTGCTGCTGCGCGCTCCTGGGCTGTACACTCAACATGACTTGTGACTACTGGCGGGCCAACTACTGTTTCTACACAGCCAAGATTGGCCGCCATATGCGCGTATTTGAGCTTAGGTAGGAAGATCTTGATCGCCTCCATACCTCCTTTGACGCTAAAGCTTAACATACCGCCAAAGCCGCGCATTTGCGCTTTGGCGATGTGGTGTTGGCTGTGCTGCTCTAATCCCGGGTAGTTAACCGCCTCGACGGCTGGATGTTGGCTCAGCCACTGTGCGATACGCAGGGCACTTTGATTCTGGCGCTCGACGCGCAGGCTGAGTGTCTTCATGCCTCGCAATAAGCTGTAAGCGTCCATAGGCGAGAGCGTTGCGCCATTGATTTCACGGTAGTGATAGAGTTTTTTAATCAGTGCCTTGCTAGCGCAGGCGACACCTCCGAGTGCGTCTGCATGGCCGCCGAGGAATTTAGAGGCGCTGTGGATCACGATATCAGCGCCCAGAGCGAGTGGGTTACAGTTCACCGGTGTGGCGAAGGTGTTGTCGACTACAACAAGTGCGCCGACAGCGTGCGCAGCATCTGCTAGCGCTTGAATATCGACAATTTTTACGGTTGGGTTTGTCGGTGTTTCCAAGTAGAGCATTTTACAGCCCTTGGCTATTTGCACCAGTATATCGGCGTGGTCGACTGTTTCGCACAGGTGAACATCGATACCCAGCGGTGGCAAAAACTCAGTGAAGAGTTTGTTAGTGCCACCGTAGCTGTCCTTGATTGAGACAATACGGTCGCCGGGCCTGAGGAGCGCGCCAAAGGTGTTGCTAATAGCGGCCATGCCGCAGGAGAAGCTGGTGGCTGCCTCGGCACCCTCAAGCGCTTTAACTTTATCTTCAAAGGCACGCACCGTCGGGTTGGTATTGCGCGAGTAGATGTGGCCGGGCTCTTTTTCTAGCGCGACATTGTGCCAGTTATCAATATCGGTGTAACCGAACGAAATGCTGTGGACAACGGGCACTTGAGTGGCGCGCTCGTACAGTGGATGTTCGCTCTCGCCCCCCCAGACGCTGAGGGTTGCGGTGCTTGGTTGTTTGTTATCTGACATATATCACCTCTATTAACGTATGCTTTTAACTTACTCTAACAAAGCTGAGTGATGTCTCTTGATCTTGTTTTT